>NZ_JBNPNG010000007.1:0-96325 GCF_050314535.1 Collinsella sp. SGI.095 | reverse complement strand
TGTCCCCTTTGTGGTGGTTCTGGACTAGAAGGTTACTCGCTGTAGCGGGTGGCTATGGCAGCTCGCACCATTCCGGTGCTCATGAGGTAGGTCACCAGGAAGTAGCCACCGTACGCTGCCAGGAAGATCGCGCAAGTGAGGCCCACGGTGCCGCCGATGCTCATATTTCCGAATATACTCACCAGCTCGATGATCACCTTAAGTGCCACAAAGGAGTGCGCCAGGCCCACTGCCAGCGGGAACAGGAAGAATACCGCTTGCTGCGCCATCACCGAATGGCGAATCTGGCGGTCGTCGCAGCCGATCTGTGCCAGCACACGATAGCTGCGGCTGCCGTCGGCAACGTTGGAGAGTTGCTGGATCGACAGAATCGCCGCGCACGCAACGACCAGTACAAAGCCAATGTAGATGGCTAGGTAGCTAATAAGACCGTTCATTTGCGCTGCTTGCGTGTACATCTCGGAGCGTGTGATGAAGATTCCCCACGATCCCGGCTCCTTGCCGTCAACGAGCAGATTGTCGAGCACAGTGTATTCAATGCTCTCGTCTGCCTCGGTCTTATCCATCCCCTGTTTGTAGTTAACGAGCAGGCTACTGGAATACGGCTGCAGATTAAGTTGGGACAACAGCTCGTCGGCAACGACGACGGTACCCGGATTACTGCCCATCGCCGAGTTGGCGATGGCCGCCGTGTCCTCGTCCGACTTATCGGTTGCGGGCTTGAGCGTATGCCCGCCCAAGGTAAGGGCATGGCCGCCGGCCATATACTTGGTGTACAGGTCGATCAGCTCACCGCCCATATCACACGTAAGCAAGTACTGGTCGCGGCCAATGCTCACCGGCTCCTCGCCCATCATCTGACGCAGCTTGTTGTACTGGCTCGCCGGCGTCACAAACAGACCTATCACATCGGGCTTGCTACCCCCG
Source organism: Collinsella sp. SGI.095 (assembly GCF_050314535.1). Lineage (NCBI taxonomy): Bacteria > Bacillati > Actinomycetota > Coriobacteriia > Coriobacteriales > Coriobacteriaceae > Collinsella > Collinsella sp. SGI.095. Next base: position 95,398 of record NZ_JBNPNG010000007.1, on the reverse strand, counting down.
AACGCCTTGGGAAGCTTTTCGCCCATGGTCTTGCACATCTCACCCGCAGACACCGAAGGACTCGAACCGGCAAGCGGGTAACTTAGATACGAATCGATCTGCACATGCTCACTGGCGACATCGGCAATATTGACCTTCTTGCCGGTCTCGTCGTTGTTGTCCGCCGACTTGCCCTTACGATCGCCGTGCCATGGATCGCCGTGCCATGCGGAGTACAAATCGACCGTTGTATCGGCCAGCACCATGCGATCGGCTTCAGACGGATTGACGTACTCTTTGTAGTAGTCGAGCGTATCGGGCGTGTAATAGACATACGTCTGCGACATATCGGCCGGCGCATAGCGCTCCAGGTTCTCGTTCATCACGCTGGCAATCGACATGCCGCAAGTCACAGAAGTAATGGCAAGGAACAGAATCATCGCGATGACGCCCATCGAAAAGCACACCGTGTTGACCTTGGCCGCAAGCTGGCGCACGATAAACATGTTGAGGCCACGCCAATACACGCCGCGCAGGCTCTGCAGCAGCTTGATAAGCATGCCCGAGAGTCCCCAGAACAGGGCAAAGGTGCCCACGGTAACCATAGCGGTCGTAATGCCAAACTGGTTCATGGCCTCTTGCGGCTTGCTGTCCGTCGCGGTTAGCGGGAACCCATCACGTAGCAGACGGTAATAGGCCACGCCCACAAGCACCACGCCCACGGCAAAGATGGCAATCGCGATCCAGGGGTTGCGTGTCTTGATGCTCTCGTTGCGACGCTCGGCACCCATAAGCTCGATGAGTTTGGTACGACGCACGGCGCGAAGGTTCAGCAGTAGCGTGAGCACAAACATTACGAGCATGCAGGCAAGGGTCAGGTTGAACGCATGCACCGAGAAAAAGAAGTGGAAATTGGCGATCTGTGTCTTAAAGAGCGAGGCCGTAAAGAACGTCATGAGCTGGGAGAGTCCCACACCCAGCACAATGCCGGCGACAAAAGCCACAACCGATACTATCACGGTCTCGAACGCCATGATCGTGGCGACGCGCCCACGCCCCATGCCGAGTACCTGGTACAGGCCAAACTCCTTCTTGCGGCGTTTCATGATGAAGTTATTGGCATACACCATCAAAAAGGCCATGACACCGGCCAAAAAATACGTCAGGTAGCCGAGCATGCTGCCCATAACCTGCGCCAAGCCCTCTTCATCGATTCCGGCGATGTCGACCTGCATCGAGATGGTGTTAAAGGCATAGAAGACCGTGACGCCCAGGGTGAGCGTCAAAAGGTAGACGAGGTAGTCGCGGCCGGCGCGGCGGACGTTGCCCCAAGCGAGTTTACAGAGCATCGGAGCCCTCACCGCCCATCATGGCAACGACCTCCATAATGCGGTCGAAGAACTCGCGGCGGTCGGTGTCTCCGCGGCGCAGCTCGGTGAAGATCTTGCCGTCGCGAATAAACAGCACACGGCTCGTGTAGCTGGCGGCAAAGCTGTCGTGCGTGACCATGAGCACGGTGGCGCGCAGGCGGCGGTTAAGGGCCTCCAGGCTCTCGAGCAGCAGGCGAGCGCTCTTGGAATCGAGGGCGCCGGTGGGCTCGTCGGCCATAATCATGGTGGGGTCGGTGACGAGCGCGCGAGCCGCGGCAACGCGCTGCTGCTGACCGCCGGACATCTGGTAGGGATACTTGTCGAGCACCTGACTGATGGACAGGCGCGCTGCCACATCCTGCACGCGGGTCGAGATCTCTGCCGAGTTTGTGCGGGCGATGGTGAGCGGCAGGGCGATGTTCTCGCGTGCCGTGAGCGTATCGAGCAGGTTGGAGTCCTGAAAGATAAAGCCAAGCTCCTCGCGGCGGAACTGCGAAAGCTTAGCCTGCTTCATGCGCGTCACGTCCTGGCCGTTGATGCGGATCGTGCCACTTGTGGCACTATCGATGGTCGACACGCAGTTGAGCAACGTCGACTTACCCGAGCCCGAAGCGCCCATGATGCCAACGAATTCGCCGCGGTTGACGGTAAAGCTGACGTCGTTGAGCGCGCGGGTCACGTTGCCCAGCGCTCCGTATACCTTTTCGAGATGCACGACTTCCAGTACCGGGGTCGCCATGTGCGTGGTTTGCATACCGAGTCCTTTCTTGCGATTAGTCTACGGCATCTATAGTCGCAAGAAGCCGAGTCGGCTACCATCGATATCGCTTACGCTTGCCTTACCGTTGCGTAAGGTAGGGGTAGTCTTTTTGGGACGGGGCTTTTTTAGCTACCCTATGTCAAATGCGGCCTCATGCTTCGAAGGCTACGGATAGGGTAGCTAAAAAAGCCCCGTCCCAAAAAGACTACCCAAATGAGCTACCCTGCCACGTGTCGATGTTGAGAGAGGACTCCTGTTGAAGACTGTTCATGTTGCCGCTGGGATCATTCGCAAGGAAGGATCCGATGAGCTGCTTGCCGTGCAGCGCGGCTACGGCGACATGCAGGGACTTTGGGAGTTTCCCGGCGGCAAGCTCATGCGCGGCGAGACGCCCGAGGACGCCGTACGCCGCGAGCTCATGGAAGAGCTGCAGGTAAAAGTCACCAACCTGCGCGATTTTTACACCGTTGAATATGACTACCCCGATTTTCATCTCTCAATGGAGTGTTACTACTGCTCGCTGGCTAAAGAATCCGATGAGCCCCAGAAGCACGACCGCCAGCTCGATATCCGCTGGATTCCGCGCACCTCGCTTGCCACAGTGGAATGGATGCCCGCCGACAAAGGGCTTATCGATGCTCTGATTGAGTTGAAGGAAGATCGGCTTGAGGCCAACGGCGCCGCCGATGACGCCACGCCCAACACGGCCGACAAACCCGCCACCAAGCCCAAGCGCGCACCTAAGCGCCGCAGCAAAAAGCGTCCCAAGCCCGGCCTACTCGACGGCATCGATACCTCGGACCTCTCCGCTGACGAGCGCGAACTGGTGCGCCGTCGCGCCGCTATAAAAAAGTCCATGAAGGGCAACAAGCGCGCCAACACCAAACCCGAGCTGCTCGTTCGCCAGCGCCTGCGGGCAGCGGGCCTTACGGGATACCGTCTGGAATGGAAGGTACCCGGCAAGCCTGACATCGCCTTTCCCGGGCGCAAGATCGCCATTTTCGTCAACGGCTGCTTTTGGCATCGCTGCCCTAAGTGCAATCCGAGCCAGCCCAAGCGCAATGTTGAGTTTTGGGAGGCAAAGTTTCGCCGCAACGTCGAGCGCGACCGAGCCGCCATCGACGCGCTTACCCAAATGGGCTGGACGCCCATCACCGTCTGGGAATGTGAGCTCAAGAAAGACCGCATTGACGCCACCATGGAAAAGGTCATCGAACAGGTACGCGCCGCCGCACCGCAGCGCTAACAGCGATCATTCACACGCTCCGCACGTCCGCGCCACATCCGAGCCGCAAACCTTAGAAAGCCCTTAAGCTCAAAACCTTTCAAGAGTGTTATTCGATACCTTTGACCTGCGGTTTCATTGTTATATCAAACCTGATTAAGCCTTTCTTTAGTGCTTCTTTGCAGCAGCCGCGGCATAATACTGCCAACGCACGGGACCTAGCAGCACACCCCGTGCGCAACCTTTTGGTGGACATCGAGGAGGCCGCATAAGCATGCATTCTTCCAATGACGCAGCGCAGCAGCCATCCCTAAAACATGCAGACCTTTTCTCCTTCCCCCCGACACAGAGAAACGGCCTCCTCGACTCCCCCACCACAAAAGCCAAACGCTCAACCGATCAGAATCTCAACTTGCGAATATCCTTCGATAAGCTCCAAGCATCCCTAAACAAGTCATTCCCAAACCAAGCCCGGGCATACTAACCCCCACCAACAAAGAAGCCCTAACGCCCCACCAATTTCCGCCCCAACGCCACAAGGGCGATCGAGCAGGGCCGTCTGGAAACGGAAAAGGGCCTATCTCTCAGAACATTCCGCAGGACGGAGGAAGCCCCGCAGCGCGTAGCGCGCAGCGGGGCTTCCGACATATCCGAGGACGTTCTGAGAGATAGGCCCTTTTCCGTTTCCGGACGGCCCGGTGGGATCAGAGTACCCTTGCTGTTACTCTGCTTTGCCCACAGAGTTGAGGTTGGTCATGCGGATCTTAACCAGCTCGGTGATCTCACGCATGCCCTCCTTGGCCGGCTTCTTGGGATCGAAGCAGGCGGGGTTCTCGGCCATGTAGGCCATGAAGCCCTTGGTGTAGGCCTGACGCAGCTCGGTAGCGTAGTTAACCTTGCAGATGCCGTTCTTCACAGCCTCGGCAACCTGCTCATCGGGCACACCGGAAGTGCCGTGCAGAACCAGCGGCACGTCGACGGCGTCGCGGATGGCCTTGACCACGGACTGCTCGATGTGCGGATCGCTCGTGTACACGCCGTGGCTGGTGCCAACGCCAATGGCCAGCGAGGTGCAGCCAGTGCGCTCGACGAACTCCTTGGCCTCGGCAGGATCGGTGTAGGGGCTCTCGCCCTCAACCGCGGGACCGTCGTCCTCCTTGCCGCCAACCTTGCCGAGCTCGGCCTCGACGGGCACGCCCATGGCGCGGCCAGCGTCGGCGACGGACTTGGTCAGGGCAATGTTGTCCTCAAAGGACTCGTGCGAGCCGTCGATCATGACGGAGGTGTAGCCCGTGCGGAAAGCCTGCATGCAGCGGTCATAGCCATCGCCGTGATCGAGGTGCAGAGCGACGGGCACGGAAGCGCGCTCGGCAGCGGCCTTCACCATGCCGTAGAAGTAGTCCAGACCAGCGGTCTTGATGGTGCCCGGGGTGGTCTGCATGATGACGGGGGACTTGGTCTCCTCGGCAGCGGCCAGAACGGCCATAACAAACTCGAGGTTCTCGACGTTGAACGCGCCGACGGCGTAGTGGCCGGCCTGAGCGTCCTTGAGCATCTTTTCGGTGGTAACAAGTGCCATGAGCGTTTGCTCCTCTCCCTCGCCCGCATCTGGACATCGGGCGTAGTTGTTCACAAGGCGTTTTACCTTGCGTTTTACTGCGCTCATTGTATGAAATTCAGCGGCTTTGCACGTGCGAGATATTGAGTCCGTGCAGGCCAATACAGTCGTTTTTGAAAAGTAAACGGAAGGAATCGGAACCGAGTGGGCGTGTTCGATATTGAATTTTGAGCGTTTAGCGTCTTTCTTTTATAGAAAAGATAAGTAATCGAAAGGTGTTTTCTTACTCAAAAAGAAAATGAACGAAAATAGAGTCAACACAATTCCTGCAAATATAGCCGAGAATGGAGCAAACATGGCCCAAGCTACCAACCGTGCTTTTGCTGACGAGCGCCGTACCGCCATTATGGAAATACTCGAGCATAACGCCTCGGTGCAGGTAGCAGAAATCGCCCAGACCTTTGGCGTGTCCTCCGTCACCGCCCGCGCCGACCTGGACGCGCTCGCCGAAGCAGGCAAGCTGCGTCGCACACATGGTGGTGCCGTATCGCTCCACAAACGCCTGACCGTCTCCACGCAAGATCGCCGCATCAATGTCAACGTCGCCGCCAAGCAGGCCATCGCGCAAAGCGCCATCGAGCTCGTTAATGACGGCGACACGCTGCTCGTCGACTCGGGCACCACGGCGCTCGAATTCGTCCGGCTCCTCGATCAGCGCGACGGCATCACCGTTATCACGGCCGACATTACCATCGCCGATTATATTGACGAGAGCATGCCCTCGGTCGATGTCGTTATGCTGGGCGGGGCACTGCGCAAAGGTCATCGCTATCTGTACGGCCCACTTACCATGCAGGCGCTCCAAATGGTCCACGCCGACCTTGCCGTCATGTGTCCTGGCGCTTTTGTTCCCGGCTGCGGCTTTACGACCGACTTTCCGCAGATGGCCGAGACCAAAGCGGCTATGGTCGGTGCCGCCCGTCAAAGTGTCGCCCTCATGGACGCCAGTAAGGTCAACGGACGCGGCATGTACCGTTTTGCCGAGCTTGCCGACGTCAACATCATCGTGATGGACAGCGACCCCGACGCCGCCGTCGCCACCTCAATCGCCGAGGCCGCCGACAGCGCACGTCCAGCCCTCATCATCGCCGGCGCTTAAACAAAAACCACCACAAAGGGCCTGTGAACTGCGCCCCTTTGTGGTGGTTTTGCCCGTTAAAAGCGAAATATCGCTACTTGGAAAGCTCGTCGGCGAGGGCCTCGATCTGGGCGCGCGATGTGTCGTTGAGCGATCCCAGCACGGTCACCTTGTTCTGCGCCAGGGTGATGTCCTTCATGCCCTCGAGCTCCTTGGTCATAACCTTGGCAGCGGTGGGCGCCCAGGAACCGGCCTCGACGAGCGCCACGGTGCGGTTCTGGTAGGCATGCTCGGCGAGCGTGTGGATAAAGGTGCTCATGAACGGGAAGATCTCGCCCTGATAGGTGATAGAGGCGAGCACCAGGCGGTCATAGCGGAACGCATCCTCAACGGCCTCGGCCATGTCGTCGCGAGCCAGGTCAAAGACGGAAACCTTCTGGCCGCGAGCCTCGAGCGCTGCGGCGAGCTCCTCGACGGCAGCCTTCAGATGTCCATACACGCTCGCATAGGCAATCGTGATGCCCTCGTCCTCGGGCTGATAGCTCGACCAGGTGTTGTAGGTGTCGAGGTAATAGCCCAGATTCTCGGTAAGGACAGGACCGTGGAGCGGGCAGATGATCTGAATATCCAGATCGGCAGCCTTTTTGAGCACGGCCTGCACAAACTTGCCGAACTTACCGACGATGCCAAAGTAGTAGCGGCGAGCCTCGCAGGCCCAGCCCTCGGGATCCTCGATGTCGTTGGCGCCAAACTTGCCAAAGCCGTCGGCGCTAAAGAGCACCTTGTCGGTGGCCTCATAGGAGAAGAGTACCTCGGGCCAGTGAACGTTGGGGGCGCCGATAAAGGTCAGGCTGTGGCCGCCCAGGTCGAGCACATCGCCCTCTTTGACAACCATTTTGCGCTCGGGGAAGTCGGTGCCAAAGTAGTTGACCATCATGCGGAAAGCACCCATGCTGGCCACAATCTGCGCCTGGGGATAGCGCTCCATAAAGGTGGCGATACCGGCGGAGTGATCAGGCTCCATATGATGGATGACCAGGTAGTCGGGCGTACGGCCATCGAGCGCGGCCTCGAGGTTGCCGAGCCACTCGTCGACAAAACCACCGTCGACCGAATCGGCGACAGCGATCTTTTCGCCCAAGATAACGTAGCTGTTGTATGCCATACCGTTCTCGGACACATCGTACTGGCCCTCGAACAGGTCAATGTCGTGGTCGTCGACGCCAATGTAGCGGATATCCTTGGTGATCTCCATCAGGCAAAGCCTCCTAGATAGACAAAATAACCTGTCTATCATAGCACTTGGCAGCATTCCAACTGTTATCTGCCGGCATCCTTACCGATTGTTATTAAAATACGATAAATCGCCGTTTACCTGCGTAAACTATGAGCGTGGCATCGCCGTGCTATGTCGAATAATGAGCTGGCCGGGAATACGGATAGCAACGGTTTTGCCCGCCGTACCCGCCTCGGGAACCGCGTGCTCAAACACCTCGCGTCCACGCTGGTGTAAATCGAATCGAACGGTCGTGAGCTCGTTATGCGCGACAAAGTCGTCGAGCGAATCGTCGACGCCCACCACGCTTACGTCCTCGGGCACGCGCAGGCCGCTATCACGCAGCGCGGCAATCGCGCCATTTGCCATCTGATCGTTTGCCGCATAAATCGCCGTCATGGTGCGATCGTGCTCGGCCAGGTACCTGCCGGCCTCGTAGCCGCTGTTGGCAGACCAGTCGCCCTCGAGCGGCGCCTGCGGCTTAATGTGCTTATGCTCGAGCGCATCCTGCCAGCCGGCGCGACGAAATTGCTCGTCGACCGAGAACGACGGGCCGCCAATATAGCGAATTTGCTCGTGCCCCAGCTCAAACAGATGATCCATAAGCAAGAGCGAGCAGCCGTAATGGTCGGAATCGACCGTGGTCACCCGCGGGTGCGCGTACATGGTAACAATAACCGTGCCAATGCCCGGCAGCGGATCAAACGTCTCAAAATCGGGCGCCATGCGGCTCATGCCGATGATGATGCCGTCCACCGGCAGCGCAGCCATACGACGCGTGGCCTCGGCAAGCGAAAACTCCTCGGTCTTGGACATCTCGACCAGCGTGATGGCGCAATTATGCTCGCGAGCAGCGCTGGCGATGCCGTCGATCATTGAGAGGTTGCCAAACTTGGTGATATCGTTGACGCACAGACCGACCGAATGGTAACGGCCGTCGCGCAGCGAGCGGCCGGCATAACTCGGACGAAAACCGAGCTCTTGCATAGCGGCCTGCACGCGCTGGCGCGTCTGCTCGTTAACGTTGGGCAAGCCGTTGGCGACGCGCGAAACCGTCTGCTGCGAAACACCGGCAGCGCGGGCGACGTCGGCCATGGAGACCGGACGCGTACCTGTATCGTTGGACGAGTGCCTTGCCACAGAATCACCTTCACCCTTGCGAGATCTGAATAGCGTGCATGCCGGCCCGGGCAGAAATACACCCCGCGCCGAGGCCCGCTATCGTCGAACGCATGTTAACGTACTCTACTTTTTCTATCTGTATCTCTTCTGCTTTATAAGTCCATACGGCGGTACCGTTCACGGCTGTAATTCTACCGACTACCGGATTCTCAAAAAGTGGCAAGCGTTGTGTTATGAGTACGTTAACATAGCCCGTAACGTGCGGAATCGTGAACACTTGGTTCATGCCGCTTCAAGTTGTTAACGTACTCATAACGACGCAAAACTCACCCGTGCGCGCCAAGGAAAGGACTCCCATGACCACCCCCGACGAAAAGACACTCACCATGCTCACCAGGCTGTTTGAGGAGGAGTTTGGACCCATCGGCGACCGCCAGGTGCTCTACGTGCACGCACCCGGCCGTTCCGAGATCAGCGGCAATCACACCGATCACGAGGGCGGCCATGTTATCGCCGGCTCGCTCGATGTCGCCGTTGACGGTATCGCCGTGGCAACCGACTCCAACAAGATCCGCGTCGCCGACGAGGGCTATCCTACGTTCACGATCATGCTCGACACGCTGGATATTCAAGAGTCCGAGAAGGGCACGTCTGCGAGCCTCGTCCGCGGTATGGCCCACGAAATCGCTGCTCTGGGCGTTGAGCCCCAGGGCTTCGACTTCGCCTTCACCTGCTCCGTTCCCTCGGGCGGCGGTCTTTCGAGCTCCGCTGCTGTCGAGGCGGCGTACGGCCGCGCCATGGAGACGCTCTGGGGCGCGCCCACTATTGAGCCCGTCGCGCTCGCCCAGATGAGCCAGCGCACCGAGAACAACTATTACGGCAAGCCCTGCGGTCTTATGGACCAGGCCGCCGTTTGCTTGGGCGGCCTCGCCTACATGGACTTTGAGGACCAGGCTCAGCCAAAAACCCAGAAGCTCGAACTCAACTTTGAGGATCACGGCTATGCGCTCGTGCTCGTTAAGGTTGGCGCCGACCATGTGGCAGCTACCGACGACTACGCCGCCGTTCCGCGCGAGATGCAGGACATCGCCGCCGAGCTTGGCAAGACACGCCTGTGCGAGGTAAACGTGGCGGATTTTGACGCCAAGCTCCCCGAGCTACGCGCCAAGCTGGGCGACCGCGCCTGTCTGCGCGCCGTTCACTACTGGTACGAGAACGGCCTGGTCGATAAGCGCTGGGCAGCCCTTAGCGCCGGCGACATCGACCAGTTCCTGGTCCTGACGCGCGAGTCCGGTGCCAGCTCCGCCATGTACCTGCAGAATGTCGTCGCCAAACTGGGCTCCGAGCAACCTTCCATGTATGCCTTGGCGCTGGCCGAGCATGTGCTCGACGGCCGCGGCGCCGTCCGCATCCACGGTGGCGGCTTTGGTGGCACTATCCAGGCCTTCGTGCCGCTCGATCTGGTCGACACCTTCATCACCAAGATGAACGGCTGGCTGGGCGAGGGCTCTGCCCGCCACTACGCAATTTCTGACAAGGGGGCTTACGCGGCATGGCTGTAATGACTGATGTGCGCGAGGCCGCGCAGGGCCTGATTGAGTATGCCATCCATCGATCCATGATCGGACAGGATGACCGCATCTGGGCATACAACACCATTCTGGAGTGCATCGGCGCCACGGGTCCTGCGCTCGACATGGCTTGGGCGATGCAGAACGAGAAGCTCTCGCTCTTGCACCCCGATACGCTCTCCGATTTTGACCTGGAGGGCACGCTTGCCGCGCTTTCCGAGGACGCCGTTGCCAACGGCGCTGCCGAGGACACGGCGTCGGGCCGCGACCGCATCGCCATGCGCATCATGGGCGCGCTCATGCCGAGGCCTTCGATTGTAAACGAGGAGTTCAACGGACGCATGGGCGTCAACGAGCCCCGCGCCGCGACCGACTGGTTCTATGGTCTGTGCTGTGACGCCGGTTACGTGCGCCGCGCCGCTATCGCGCGCAATATCAAATGGAGTACCCCCACCAACTGGGGCGACCTGGAAATCACCATCAACCTGTCGAAGCCCGAGAAGGACCCGCGCGACATTGCCGCGGCCGGCGCCGCAAAGAACACGGGCGAGAAGTATCCCGCCTGTCAACTGTGCATCGAGAACGAGGGCTACCCTGGACGCTCCGCCGCAGCCGACGGCGGCGCCCACCCCGCTCGCCAGAACCTGCGCGTTATCCCCATCCAGCTCAACGGCGAGCGCTGGGGCTTCCAGTACAGCCCGTACGCGTACTTTAACGAGCACTGCATTGCTATGAGCTCCGAGCATCGCCCGATGCACGTCGACCGTAAGGGACTGACCTGCCTGCTCGATTTTGTGGACCTGTTCCCGCACTACTTTATTGGCTCCAACGCCGACCTGCCCATCGTGGGCGGCTCGATTCTGTCGCACGACCACTTCCAGGGCGGCGCGCACGAGTTCCCCATGATGCATGCCACCGAAGTCTCGAAGTTTAACGTGTCCGGCTTTGACCAGGTCAGCGGCACCGTGTTGCAGTGGCCGCTTTCGGTGCTGAGACTGCGCTCGCACGACCGCGCCCAGCTGCTCGACGCCGCCGAGAAGATTATCCTCGCCTGGCGCGAGTGGACAGATGAGTCTGTGGGCGTCATCGCGCACACAGCCGACGGCGTGGCGCATAACACTGTGACGCCCGTCATACGCCGCGTCGACTCTCGCGGCAATGCCGGCGGCGAGATCTACGAGGCCTACCTGGCGCTTCGCTGCAACATCACAACCGACGAGCATCCGCTGGGCGTATTTCACCCGCATGCCGAGTACCACCATATTAAGAAGGAGAACATCGGCCTGATCGAGGTCATGGGCCTGGCCATTTTGCCGCCGCGCTTGGTTCCCGAGCTCGGCGCTGTCCGCGAGCACTTGCTGGCAGCCAAGGCCGATGTCAGTTACGACCTTGCCGGCGCGCTCGAGGGCGACGACCTTTGCCGCAGCCACGCCGCATGGGCCGAGGACGTCTTTGCCCGTCGCGCCGACGAGCTTACGGCGGATAGCGCCATCGACATCCTGCACGAGGAGGTCGGCATGGTGTTTGGCCACGTGCTCGACAACGCCGGCGTCTTTAAGTGGGACGAAGCCGGTCGCGCCGCCCAGCAGCGCTTCATTGACTCGCTGTAATGATCCCTTGGGGACGGAGGAAAACGGATCATTTCGTCTTCAAGACAACGGCGCCCGCCGGCAACATCGCCGGTGGGCGCCGTTTTTGGTGCAAGGGCAGCTAATTTGGGACGGGGCTATTTTGACTACTTTGCATCTAGAAGTAGTCAAAATAGCCCCGTCCCAAATTAGCTGCCTCTCATGAGAGTGGAAAATCTCCCACTCTAAGCCCGCTTGCGAGCCCAAAATGGGAGATTATCCACTCTCGTTTTGTTCGGTACGCCGTAACTCTAAAGTTCGGTTACCTCTACGCTGTTGTAGACCTCGTCCCAGCGGTCCATGACCAGGTGGCCGGTCTTGGGATCCATGGCGTTGAGCTTGCCGCAGGTATTGGCGGTCTTGAGCACCGTGACGTCGTCGGCACCAGCAGCAATGGCATGCGCAAAACCGGCGATGGTCGAGTCACCGGAACCCGTCGCGTTCACAGCCGCAATCGCGGGCGTCTTGGCGCGGAACGCGCGGCCCTCATGGAAGCCCACCGAGCCGGCAGCGCCCATCGAGACAACGACCCAGGGAATACCGGCAAAGCGGCCATCGGCGGCAAGCGCCTCGCGCAGGGCATCGACATCATCGGTCGTAAAGGACGTACCCAGCAGGCCGTTAATCTCGGTCAGGTTGGGCTTTACGAGCTCAGGCTTAGCGTCGGACTCCAGCGCGGCCCCCAGCGATGCACCCGAGGTGTCGAGCAGCACCTTGGCGCCCGCCTCTTCGGCGATCTTGACGAGCTCGGCATAGTAGCCGGCATCGACGCCGCGCGGCAGCGAGCCCGAAAGCGTCACAACGTCCGCCTTCGCTGCAAGCTCGGCGAACTTGGCCGTAAAGGCCTCGAGCTCGGCCGGGGCGATCTGCGGGCCGCTCTCCAAAAGCTCGGTCTGATTGCCCTCGTGCAGAATATTCAGGCAAATGCGCGTCTCGCCGGCAATGGGCACAAAGTCGTTCTTGACGCCGTCGGCATCCATGAGCTCGGCCATATAGGCACCCATGTGACCGCCAAGCAGGCCGGTTGCAAGTACGTCGTCGCCCAGCTGCAGCAGCACGCGGCTCACGTTGAGGCCCTTGCCGCCAGCGGTCTTTTCGGGCGTCACCCGGTTAACATCGTCGATGACCAGCTTATCGAGCTGATAGCGCGTATCAATCGACGGGTTCATGGTAACAGTCAGAATCATATTGAACTCCTGTTTAGAAAACCGGCCCGCGCCCCATCACAGAAACGCGAGCCGTCAATTAAAAAGCTGCAGAATGCCGGGTCCGTCAATAACGAAGCACACAAGTCAAGCCAAGCAAACGTGTTATCGGAGCAGCTCGCCGAGCCAGAACGCTTCGCAACAACAGCGGTAACCCTGCAGGTACCCCCAACGTCAGCGAGCGGCGCTCAGGTGCCCCAGGTCGCCGCGAAAGAGGAGCGACGCGTACTTCATGTACGCGAGCGACGGTTTGAGCGACGAGATGGGGTGCCTGAGCGCCGCGCAGCGTCGACCCGTTACGCGGTTTGGTAAAACCGCGTAACCCCACTAGTCGTGATACTCGCCGCGGTCCCACTTCTCCAGGAACTCATCAAAGAAGTGCGGGTCAGTCTGAGCCTCGGCGTTGGCCTTATTGCAGGCATCGATCTTGGCGATCAGGGCATCGTGCTCGGGGGTCTTCTCGTAAGGCTCCTCCAGGAAGGCAAGCATGATATCGGCCATCAGGAACTCACCGGTGATCTTGCCACCAAAGCCCACGATGTTGGCGTTGAGCTCGCGACGGGCATACAGGGCAGAGGTCATGTCGCGAACCAGGGCGCAGCGGGCGCCGGGAACCTTGTTGACGGCGTTGGTGATGCCGATGCCGGTGCCGCACAGGGCCACGCCAAAGTCGGCCTTGCCGCTGGCAACAGCCTCGCCCACGGCCTTGCCGTAGATGGGATAGTGCGTACGGGTGTGGCTGTAGGTGCCGCAGTCGAGCACCTTGTAGCCAGCCTGCTCCAGGCGGTCGGCCAGATAGATCTTCTCGTCCGTAACGATATGGTCGCAACCGATTGCGATGGTCTTCTTCATCAGAACGTCCTTTCGTCTGAATTCACAAGTTGAGGTAGAAGTTCGAGTTCTCGGTGGCTCTCGTTAGGCCATCTTGTTGAGCATGTCGACACGGATCTGGTGACGGCCGCCGGCGTACTGTGCACGCAGGAACTCGCGGGCGATCTTCTTGGCGACCTCGGTGCCCACAACGCCCGGGCCCATGGTGACCATGCGCGAGCCGTTGTGCTCGCGGGTCATGTAGGCGGAACGCTCGTCGGAAATGTTAGCGACGACCATGCCCTTGATCTTGACGGCGGCCATATAGGAGCCGACACCGTACTTATCGAATGCGAAGCCCTGGGAATCCTTGTGCTCCAGCAGGTCCTTGGCAACGGCGGTAGCGGAATCGACAAAGTCCGCGGCAGGGGTCTCGGAATAGTCGACGACCTCGTGACCATCGGCGATGAGCATCTCCTTGATGGACTCCTTCATCGACATGCCGTCGGCATCGGAAGCGATTACAACCCTCATGACATCCTCCTTGAGAGATACGCAGGTGCGTAGTTTCTGTTTGGAAGTGTTGAATCTCGTTCAGGTCCGGGCATCTGAATGTTCGATTCTTCACTGTTCATGTTTATTTGAACACATTCGAACAGTAACTGCAACAACTTTTTGTTTATCTTTGTTCTTTTTTGAACAAATACCGTTCACGGATGATTGCTGACCGTTTGGACCGGGCGCGGGCGTAGCGACCATGTGTTCAACAAAAAGGGCGGCCGAGAACGTGTCTCGGCCGCCCTTCGGCGGTATGCCCCGGTATATACGGCAGCTTTAGCTACTAGGACTGCCCGCCCTTCTTGGCATGCTTGGACGGAGTGCCCAGAAAGCGGCCCGTCAAATAATTCGTCGGCCCGGAAATATCAATCCCCAGCAGTGTGTGCCCCAGCCACAAAAACGCCGCGAGCACCAGCAATGGAATAACGCACGAGGTCACTATCATCACAATGACGCCTTCGATCAGATCGGTCACCTGCTGCACAATCTCATCGGTCATCTGCTTGGCGCCGCTGGTCACCGTCGTGACGAGACCCGAGGCGCCGTCGGCAAGCTGTTCAAGCACGTTCTTGGACTCTGCGGACTCAGTCTTTTTCTTGTTTGCTTTGGAGCTATCGCTATCTGCCGCACTCGCAGCGTCAGTCGCCTTTTGCTCGGCCGCCTCGATGCTCACTCGATACGTTTCATCAACCTTCTGCGACACCCATACGCTCGCGGGCACCAACACCATGCTAATGATGGCGACCACCAGCACACGCGTTGCCACGCGACGAATGACCGTGCTCGTGCTCCAGCGTCCGTGAATGCCAAGCGACGCTGCAAAGAGCACCAGCGCAAACGGGATCAGGATGCCCAGGCCAACCGACCACAAAATCGTGAGTAAATATTTCTCTAGGTATAGCACGGCAAGCACGATACCAAGATTACCCGAAAGCTGTGCGAGCTGCTCGGCAACCGGCGTTCCCGTATCGCCCGGCAGCGCAGTGATACCCGCAGATAGGGCGACGCACGAGGTCGTGAGCGCCAATACATTGCCCTTCTTTTGATCGATGACCTCGATGGTAGAGTCCCAAGTCTTGGTATCGGCAAAATGCGGACGAGCCACAAACCCCGACAGCAGCGCCAGTGCCACGAGCGCAACGATGAGGCCAATCTGCAGTTTTTTGTTTGCGCACACGACATCGGATAGGCTGGGCTGCAGCTCGGTCACCGTTGTTTGCTCGGTTATCTGGACAGGACGCCCATGAGCCATCTCGCCCGCGTCTCTCTTTTGAATCGATCCGTTGTCCGGCATTTGGATACCTCCTCATTCCGGCCTGTATTGCGGATGGAAGTATACCCACCCAGCGAAAAACCGAACGGCAAGAGGCGCAACAGACTGCTGCATGACCTGCCCGCCATGAAATGGGCCCATCTACTACGTTTAACTGCCCATCCCCGACCATGCCCCGTGGCGTAAAACAAAACCACAGGTAGAACGCCTGCAGTTTTTCATGAAACGCAGGTGTGTTCGGGGGCACCGGGTTAAACGTAGTAGATGCGCCAGTTTCGTGGCGACGCTGCCAACCGATCCCCTGGGGACGGAGAAGAACGGATCATTTTGGGCCGTCAGCCCCTATTTCACCGCAACTTGGAGGAGGACAGAAAAAGCCCTGCTGCGGGTAGCGGCAGGACTTTTGGAAGGGGCTTGGTTGTGAGGGCTCGTTAGGCGAGCTTGGCCTCGAGCTCGGCGATGCGCTTGTAGGCATCGATGGTAAAGCGGGCCTGCTTCTCCAAGATCATAGTGGTCATGAGGGTGTCCTGAGCGTGAGCCATGATGAAGGTCATCTCCATCTCGCCGCCGCCGGCCTCCTGCGAAAGCAGCTTGGTCTGCGTGTCGTGGGCGCCGATAAGTGCATCGCTGGCATCCTTGTGCAGCTGTTCGGCCTTCTCAAAGTCACCCTCGCGAGCAGCATCGAGCGCTGCAAGCAGATCGGTCTGGGCGTCACCTGCGTATGCGACAATCTCGAATCCAACCATCGAGATTTCTTCTTTGGTTGCCATATTGCGTTCCTTTCACATATGAACCAACGGAGAGCATCGCGTCCGGGCATCCGCGCTGCGCTGTGTATGACAGAAACATTAACATTCAAACAATAAAGAACAATACAAAACGTAATTTCGAGCTATGAACGGTCACTTTTAACCCGCGAACGGTTTCCAAACCATTTCGAACAATATCAAACATGATTATCGGAAACCCAAACAGGACCGCGCCCTAACGCAAATCGTGCACCGTATCGCCCTCTACGAGCACACCGGGGATCAGCATGTGCTCCACGCCAGACGCAACTCCCTCGGCGCCGGCGATCTTGTCGACTGCCCACATGCCGACACGCTTGTTGTCAAAGCGCACGGTGGTCAGGCGACGATCGGGCACGATGTCGCCCAGACTATCATCAACCCCCACCACGCTCACGTCCTCGGGCACACGCCTTCCGCGCGACTCGAGTCCGCGAATGCAGCCGTAAGCCATGGCGTCATTGGAGGCATAGATGGCGGTACAGGTCGGATCGTCCGCCAGAGCCTGGCCTGCGGCATATCCACTCCGCGCCGTCCAGTCGCCACGGATGAGTCGCGGCAGCTCAATACCATGCGCGCGCAATGTCTCGCGCCAGCCCTCCTCGCGCTGCATGCCCGAAAGCGAGCGTTCGGGACACGAGATAAAGTGCACGGTCTTGTGCCCCTGCCCCAGCAAGTACTCGACAACCTGGCGCGAACAATCGAACTGATCGTTATCGACCGTCGAGCACAGCGGGTGCTCCAGCATGGTAACGAGCACCGTCTGCATACCAGGCAGCGGCTCAAAGGTGCCAAAGTCCGCCGGCATGCGATTCATGATCACAACCATGCCATCCACCGGCAGTGCGCTCATGCGCGACGATGCGCTCTCGAGGGTATACGGATGTCCATCTACTTTAGTGAGGGTAATGGCGTAGCCGTGCTTATCGGCGGCGGCGGCAAAGCCCTCCATACGGTCGAGGTTGCCGGTACCGGTAATGTTGAACATGGCGACGCCGACGGTCTTAAACTTGCCGCGGCGCAGCGATCGACCGGCAAAATTGGGGCGATACCCCAGCTCGCGCATGGCGGCACGCACGCGCTCCTTGGTCTCGGGGCGCACGCTGGGCGAATCGTGGACGGTGCGCGAGACCGTCTGTTCTGAGACGCCCGCGAGGAGCGCCACATCCTTAACGGAAACCGATTTTTTAACAGCGGCCATAGGTCGATCTTTCTATGTCAACGATGCCATTGGTGGCACCCTACGCAGTCAAATGAAACATCTTCAAGTATATCTAACGCCTCCCCCACCATACGCTCACCACCCAAAACCTACCGTTCACCGACATTTTTGCTTCCCCGAACGGCTTTTATCGCCCAAATGTTAACGTTGCCATTGTGCAAACACAGAGCCACCGGGCGGCTCAAACGTTTACGCACAAGAAATCGACGGTCCGCAGGCACAGGGGCCATCGGTTCGCGTCTTATTTTGTGTCACAAAATGGCAACGTCAACATTTTGGCAACCAAACGTCAAAAGCTACCATCGTTGCTAACCCACCGACTCTTAGGAGCTTTGCATGGAGCAACTCATCGCCACCATCGAAAAGGGCCAGCCCTTTTTCAACGCGATCGCCCGCAACAAGTACCTCAAGGCGATCCGCGACGGTTTTATCTCCGTCATCCCCATCATCATCTTCTCGTCCATCTTTTGCCTGGTAGCCTCGGTCCCCAACATCTGGGGTTTCTACTGGCCCGATGACATCAACAACGCCCTGTGGAAGTGCTACAACTACTCCATGGGCATCCTGGCCATCGCCTGCGCCGCTACCACGGCCAAGCATTTCGCCGACGCCCAGAACCGCGATCTGCCCAAGAATAACCAGATCAACTTTATCTCGTGCATGTGCGCGGCCATCATCGGCTTCTTGCTCCTTTCGAGCGACACCATCGCCACGGATGCCGCCAGTGGCTTCAACACCACCTACCTTGGTTCCAAGGGCCTACTGACCGCCTTCATCGCTGCGTTTGTGACCGGCATCATCTACAAGTTCTTTATCAAGCGCAACATCACCGTCAAGATGCCCGAGCAGGTTCCGCCCAACATCTCGCAGACCTTTAAGGACATCATCCCCTTCTCCGTCTGCATCACCGTCTTTTGGGTCTTTGACATCGTCTTCCGCGCTGCCTTTGGCTTCTGCTTTGCCCAGGGCGTCATCCAGGTGTTCCAGCCCCTGTTCACCGCTGCCGACGGCTACATCGGCCTTGCTGTGATTTACGGCGCCATGAGCCTGTTCTGGTTCGTGGGCGTCCACGGCCCCTCGATCGTCGAGCCCGCCATCGCCGCCGCCCTCGTTTCCAACATGACCGACAACCTGGCTGCGTTCCAGGCCGGCCAGCACGCTTCCGCTGTCCTGACCCAGGGTGCCCAGTACTTCGTCGTCTGCATGGGCGGCACCGGCGCCACGCTCGTCCTGGTCTTTATGTTCTGCTTCCTGGCCAAGTCCCAGGAGATGCGCGCTGTCGGTAAGGCCGCCATCGTCCCCGTGTGCTTTGCCGTCAACGAGCCGCTGCTGTTCGCCGCGCCTATCGTGCTCAACCCCGTCTTCTTTGTCCCGTTTGTCTTTGCCCCGATCGCCAACATCTGGATCCTCAAGATCTTTATCGACTTCTTGGGCATGAACGGCTTTATGTACACCCTGCCTTGGACCGTCCCCGGCCCCATCGGCACCATCATGGGCCTGGGCTTCCAGCCGCTCGCCTTTGTGATGCTCGCCCTTATCCTGGTCGTCGACTTCGTTCTGTACTATCCGTTCTTCCGTGCCTATGACGCCCAGAAGTGCGCCGAGGAGGCCGAGATTTCCCAGGAGGAGCTCGCCGCCAAGAACGCCGAGAAGGCCGCCAAGCTCAACGATGCCTTCCAGGGCAAGGCCGACGCCAAGAGCGTTGCCGCCGGCGCTGCTGCCGAGGCCGTGGAAGCCGGCGCTCCCGCCGCTTCCGCAGCACCCGCTGCCGAGGCAACGGCCACCAGCGACCTCAACGGCAAACGCGTGCTCGTGCTCTGCCAGGGTGGCGGTACCTCGGGCCTGCTCGCCAACGCGCTGGCCAAGGCCGCCAAGGAGCGCGGCATCAATCTTGAAACCGCTGCCGAGGCCTATGGCAACCACGTGGACATGCTCCCCGACTTCGATCTGGTCGTCCTGGCCCCGCAAGCCGCAAGCTACCTGGCCGACCTGCAGAAGGACTGCGAGCGCGTGGGCAACAAGTGCGTCGCCTGCCGCGGTAAGCAGTACATTGAGCTTTCCCAGAACGGCGATAAGTCTCTCGCCTTCGTAAGCGAGCAACTCTCGAAGTAAGTAACGCACAGGGCCAGCCGATCATCCAAGACCGGCTGGCCCTTCGATTTAGACGATTGGATCATCATGTCCGTTAACCCTGCTAGCGTCACCAACCCGCCTGCGCAGTTTCCCGAGGACTTTGTCTTTGGCGGCGCCACTGCTGCCTACCAGGTAGAGGGCGAGACCCGCACCCACGGTAAAGGCAAGGTTGCCTGGGACGACTTCCTGGAGGCCCAGGGGCGCTTTTCCCCCGATCCCGCTTCGGACTTCTACAACCAGTACCCCGTCGATCTGGAGCTGTGCGAGGAGTTCGGCATCAACGGCATTCGCCTCTCCATTGCCTGGAGCCGCATCTTCCCCAACGGCACCGGCGAGATCAACCCCGAGGGCGTGCAGTTCTACCACGATCTCTTCGCCGAGTGCCACAAGCACCACGTTGAGCCGTTTGTCACGCTGCATCACTTCGACACGCCGCTTGCCCTCTTTGAGAAGGGCGACTTCCTCAACCGCGAGACCATCGATGCCTTTGTGGACTTTGCCACCTTCTGCTTTAAGGAGTACGCCGACCAGGTGACCTACTGGTTCACCTTTAACGAGATTTGGGCCGATGCCTCCAACACCTACATCGAGGGCACCTTCCCCGGCGGCGTCAAGGCGCATCTGGCCGAGGCTTTCCAGTGCGAGCACAACATGATGCTCGCCCACGCCAAGGCCGTACTGGCCTTCCACAACGGCGGTTTTAAGGGCAAGATCGGCGTCATTCAGTCGTTGGAGTTTAAGTATCCGCTCAACGAGAACGACCCCGCCGACATCAAAGCCGCCAACAACGAGCACGTGTTGCAGAACCAGTTCTTGCTCGACGCCACCTTCCGCGGCGACTACGCGCCCGACACCCTCGAGTGCGCCAACCGTCTGGCTGCCGTCTCGGGCGGCACCATCGAGATCCTGGACGAGGACCTCGAGATTATGCGCGAGGCCGCGCTCTACAACGACTACCTGGGCGTCAACAACTACCAGTGCCGCTTCTTGAAGGCTTACGACGGCGAGAACGACCTGCACCACAACGGTACGGGCGAGAAGGGCACCGGCCGCTGGCGCGTTAAGGGTATTGGCGAGCACGTGAACAAGCCTGGCATCCCCACCACCGACTGGGACTGGATCATCTATCCCGAGGGCCTGTTCGATCTGCTCGTCTACATTAAGCAGCGCTACCCCAACTACAAGCAGATCTTCATTACAGAAAACGGCATGGGCTACAAGGACCCCTACAAGGACGGTTTTGTGGACGACCAGCCGCGCATCGACTACATCGAGCAGCACTTGCGCTGGCTGCTCAAGGCCATGGAGGTGGGCGTCAACGTGGGCGGCTACTTCCTGTGGAGTCTGCAGGATCAGTTCTCCTGGACCAATGGTTACAACAAGCGCTATGGCTTCTTCTACGTTGACTTTGAAACCCAGAAGCGCACGCCCAAGGCAAGCGCCTACTGGTACAAGCACGTGGCGCAGACCCGTCGTCTGGACTAGCGGCTGGCGACCAGCGGAATTGCCCCGCTCACATAACCTGTCCCCATTTCTCAGCCGGGGGTGGCACGTCACACGGCGCGCCGCCCCCGGCCTTTTGTTTTTGTTCGGCTGGGGGGCCGTTTGTCTCGATCTGTAACATCTAGCCGAGTTTTTGGTCCCTAGCTGTTACAAATCAAGACAAACCGGGAAGACGGGACCGAATTGTCTAAATCTGTAACACTAAAACCGGTTTTGGACGTCTGGTTGTTACAGATTGAGATAAACGCACAGGACAATCCTCTCAATCTCGATCTGTAACATCTAGCCGAGTATTTCGGTCCTAACTGTTACAGATTGAGATGAACGAGCCGAGCACGTCTACGCCCGCAGGTCTTTCACGCTGGAACGCTCGATCAGCACGCCCGACACAAGCGTACGGCTTCTGGAGCTCGGAGCCTCAAGGCCTGCGACGACCTCGTTAAGCGCACGGATGCCCAGCTCGCGGTGGCGAAACTTCACCGACGTCAGAATCGAGTTGGGAATCGTCTTGTAGAGCTCATCGTCGAAGCCGATCACGGACACGTCGTCGGGCACACTGAGCCCTTTGTCACGTAGAGCCATCATCACGCCGTTTGCCATGCAGTCGTTAGCAGCGAGGACCGCCGTGCAGTCGGGTTTATCGGCAAGCACAAGGCCCGCGGCATAGCCACTATCCGCATTCCAATCACCTTGCAGAGGCTCGGGCGGCTCAATGCCACGCGTCTCGAGTGCTGCACGCCAACCTTTCATACGGCACTGGCTCGACAGCGACTCTTTTTTACCAGAAACGAAATACACGTTCTTGTGCCCGCGATTTAAGAAGTACTCGCACGCCATGCGCGCACCGTCCTCTTGATCGTCACTAACGGTAGAGCAGGTAGGATGTTCCATCGGCGTGATAATCACCGTCTTGAGGTCTTTCGGCGCCTCAAAGGTATCAAAGTCATCGACCATTTGACGCAGGTTGAAGATCATGCCGTCGACGGGAAGCTGCGACATCCTGCGCGCCGCTTCGGCAAGGGTCATCTTCTCCCCCGCCCGCTTTTTGATCATCGTGAGCGCAAAGCCTCGCTCTTCGGCGGCATCGGCGATTCCGTCAATCATGTCCACGGCGCCGCCCGACAAGTGGAACAGCACGACGCCGATGCACCCGTAACGGCCCAACTTGAGTGAACGCGCGGCAAAGTTCGCCCGGAACCCAAGCGCCTCCATGGCAGCATGGACCCTATCGCGCGTCGACTCGCGCACGCTATCGGGCTCGTTGATCACGCGCGACACCGTCTTGAGAGAAACACCCGCGGCAATCGCCACATCGTTCATCGAGACGTTTTTCTTGTCCATCGTTGCCACTGCTTCTCCAGTCGGTTCTCTATCGCTTGTTTTTTGCGTTCTAGCATACACTACCTACCCGACTGACAAATCAGCCGTTTATCGGACAATATCGACCGTTCACCCGTAAATCCTTGTTGCTCTTCCAAAAATGTCTTACGTTGTCATTAACGAAATGACAACGTTGTCATTTCGCAATGCCTTCCTTAAGCGGGAAGGTTTCCGGGCAGTCCTGACCATCCACCGACGACCAGTTCCATCCACATGCATCGCGCATCAAGTAACAAAGGAGCTTTATGGACGCCATCGTAAAGATGCTCGAAAAGCATCAACCATTCTTTGAGAAGATCTCGAGGAACATCTACCTCCAGGCCATCAAGGACGGATTCCTTGGGTGCATGCCCATTGTCCTCACCTCTTCGATCTTCCTGTTGATCGCCACCCTTCCTGGCGTAGTTGGCATCACGCTGCCCCAGCCGCTCATCGACTGGTGCAACAAGCTGTACAACTTCACCATGGGCGTTATGGGCATCATGGTTGCCGGCACCACCGCCAAGAACTTCACGGCTTCCATGAACCGTCGCATGCCCGCCGGCAAGGTGCTCAACGACGGCTCCACCATGGTAGCCGCCCAGTGCAGCATGCTGCTGCTCGCTGTTACGCAGTTCACCACCAAGTTCGACGGCTCCGAGCTTTCGGTCTTCGATTGCACCAGCATGGGTACGCGCGGTCTGTTCTCGGCCTATATCGCCGCGTTCATTACCGTGTGGGTCTATAAGTTCTGCGTCTCGCGCGATCTGACCATTAAGCTGCCCAA
Source organism: Collinsella sp. SGI.095 (assembly GCF_050314535.1). Taxonomy (NCBI): domain Bacteria; kingdom Bacillati; phylum Actinomycetota; class Coriobacteriia; order Coriobacteriales; family Coriobacteriaceae; genus Collinsella; species Collinsella sp. SGI.095. Next base: position 72,133 of record NZ_JBNPNG010000007.1, on the reverse strand, counting down.
GGAGGTTCCGGGCGCCATCGCTCAGAACTTCCGCGACATCATCCCCTTTGGCGGCGCCGTCATCATCTGCGGCATCATCGATGTCGTCGTGCGCAACCTCATGGGCGTTCCGTTCTCCGAGCTGCTCATCAAACTGCTCTCCCCGCTCTTTACCGCTGCAGAAACCTATCCTGGCCTTATCCTTATCCAGGCAGCCACCGCGTTCTTCTGGTTCATCGGTGTCCATGGTCCTTCGATTGTCCAGCCGGGCATCGACCCCATCCGTCTTGCCAACCAGGCCGAGAACCTGCAGGTTCTGCTGGCCGGTGGTCACCCCGCCCATTCCCTCACCTTCAACATGTCGCTCGTGGGTGAGTTCGGCGGCACCGGCGCCACGTTCATCGTGCCGCTTCTGCTGATTCTCTTCATGAAGTCCAAGCAGCTCAAAGCCGTCGGTAAGGCTTCGATTGTTCCTGTTGCCTTCGCCGTCAACGAACCGCTGCTCTTTGGCGCGCCGATGATCCTTAACCCCTACATGCTCATCCCCTTTGTTGCCGCCGGCTGCGTCAACGTGAGTGTTGCCAAGTTCTTTATCGATAACGTGGGCATGAACGGCTTCTCCTTCGTGGTGCCTTGGGCTACCCCTGCCCCCATCGGCATTTTCATCACCACGAACTTCCAGCTTATCGCCCTGGTATTTGTCGCGATCATCATCTTGCTAGACGCCATCATCTACCTGCCGTTCTTGAAGGCATACGACAAGCTGCTCTGCGACCAGGAGGCCGAGCGCGCCGCCGAGCTGGGTCTTGAGTCCGACGGTGCTGCCACCATCGCCGCCAGCACCTCTGAGCCCGCCGTCGAGCCGACCGCCGCTGCCGCCGACAGCAAGCCTGTCGCCGATCAGCCCGAGCCCGCCGCCGACGCATCCGCCAAGAAGGATGTCGATGGCCTGAAGGTCCTCGTCCTGTGCGCCGGCGCCGGCACCTCTGCCATGCTTGCCAACGCCATCAAGGAAGGTGCCGCGCAGACCGGAGAGAACATCGCTTCCTCCGCGGGCGCCTATGGTCAGCACACTGCCATCATGGATCAGTACGACGTTATCGTGCTTGCCCCGCAGGTTCGTAGCTACTACAACGACATGAAGGCCGACACCGATCGCCTGGGCATTAAGCTGCTCGCCCCGCGCGGTAAGGAATATATCGACCTTACTCGCGACCCCGCTGGCGCCATCAAGTGGCTCCGCGAGAACCTCGACTAGCTCCTCCCTCTGTTGGTGCCCGAATCCTCAGTTCGGGCACCTCTCCCTATTCGTATCCCGCAGAAAGGATGCCTCATGACCAACCCCATGCAGTTCCCCGACGGCTTTGTGTTTGGCGGCGCCACCGCCGCTTACCAGGTTGAGGGCGAGACCCGCACGCACGGCAAGGGCAAAGTGCCCTGGGACGATTTCCTAGCTGCCCAGGGTCGCTTCTCCCCCGATCCTGCAAGCGACTTCTACAACAAATATCCGGTCGATATCGACTTGTGCCAGCGCTTTGGCATTAACGGCATTCGCGTCTCCATCGCTTGGAGCCGCATCTTCCCCAACGGCACTGGTGAGATTAACCCCGAGGGCGTCGCTTTCTATCACGAGCTCTTTGCCACCTGCAACAATGCCGGCGTTATCCCCTATGTCACGCTCGATCACTTCGATACGCCCGAGGCCTTTTACCAGAACGGCGGCGAAGGCTTCCTGACGCGCACGACGATCGACGCCTTTGTCGAGTACGCCAAGTTCTGCTTTGCCGAGTTCACCGAGGTCAAGCACTGGTTTACCTTTAACGAGATTCCCGCGACCGCCGAGGGCAGCTTTATCGTCGGCAACTGGCCGCACGGCGAGAAGTATCGCCTGGACAAGGCCTTCCAGCTTATGCACAACATGATGGTGGCCCACGCCAAGGCCGTCGTCGCCTTCCATGAGGGCGGCTTTGAGGGCGAGATCGGCATTGTCCAGAACCTGGAGCCCAAGTATCCCCTCGACCCCAACAGCGCTGCCGACTGCGAGGCCGCCCGCATGGCCGACGTCATCAACAACCGCTGGGTACTCGATGCCACCTTCCGCGGCCACTATGCAGCCGACACCATGGAAGCCGCAACCAAGCTGGCCCATATCGCCGGCGGCGAGCTCGACGTCCGCGACGAGGACATCGCCGCGCTGACCGCCGCGCTCCCCTACAACGATTGCCTGGGCGTCAACACCTACAAGTGCCAGTTCCTGCGTGCCGCCGAGGGCGAAAACGACATCAACCACAATGGCACCGGCGACAAGGGATCTTCGCGCTGGTTCCTCAAGGGCGTGGGCGAGTCGTGCGTGCGCGAAGGCGTTCCCACCACCGATTGGGACTGGATCATCTATCCCGAGGGCCTGTACGACCTGCTGCTGCGCATTAAGAACGATTACCCCAACTACAAGAAGATCTACATCACCGAGAACGGCATGGGCTATAAGGACGACTTCGAGGATGGCTTTATCGACGACGCCCCTCGTATCGACTACATGCGCCAGCATCTCGCGTGGATCCTCAAGGCAATCGACGGCGGCGTAAACGTCGACGGCTACTTTGTGTGGTCGCTGCAGGACCAGTTCTCCTGGACCAACGGCTACAACAAGCGCTACGGCCTGTTCTACATCGACTTTGAGACCCAGGCCCGCTATCCCAAGGCAAGCGCGTACTGGTACAAGAACGTCGCGGAGACCGGCCTGCTCATGGCCTAACTTTTGCCGCATACCCCCTGTCGGCCGCATGCGAATCCCTCCACGGGATTGCATGCGGCCTTTTTGTTTTGGCGCGGCCCGAGCAGGTCGTTTGTCTCGATTTGTAACATCTAACCGAATATTTCGGCCCTAGCTGTTACAAATCGAGACAAACAGAACGCCCGAGCAGAAATATCTCAATCTGTAACATCTAACTCGCTTTTAACCGTCTAACTGTTACAGATCAAGACAAAGGTGATGGCTGGATAGACAAAATCTCGATCTGTAACACCTAGTCGAGTTTTTAGGTCCTAGCTGTTACAGATTGAGACAAACGGAATAGGCCGAGCCAAAAATCTCGATCTGTAACATCTGACTCGCTTTTGGCCGCCTAGATATCACAGGTTGAGACGATTTGATAGCGAAGTCCCCATTTGCGCGTTATATCGCATAGCGCTGACGCGCCGATTCCCCACAATGACAGGGGGGCAAAAGTCCTCACACAGCGCTTACTAGCAATCCTGCAGCGCTAGCTAGCAGATGATCTGCGTATGCTCCTCGATGGCGGCGCGATCCTCGGCGGCGATACCCGGCTCGCACACCACGGCATCCAGGCTGTCCAGACGGCAGAAGGTGTAGAAGTCGCGCTTGCCAATCTTGCTGGAGTCGGCGATCAGATAGCGCGAGTCAGCCTTGCTAAAAGCGAGCTGCTGGATACGACCCTCTTCCATGTTAGATGTGGACACGTCGCCGTCCAAAATGCCGTTGGCACCGATAAACGCCGCGTCGATACCCAACGCACGCAGGGTATCCTCGGCCGTTGGTCCCACAAAAGCGGCGGTGCGGCGACGATACATGCCGCCCACGAGGCACAGATCGCAGTCCTCGCGCGCCTCGAGCAGGTTAAACACCGAAAGCGAATTGGTCACAATGCGCAGGCGGCACGCCGGCAGCATGGAGGCCATCTGCTCAACCGTGGTGCCCGTACCCAAAAAGATGGTCGAACCTTCCTCGATAAGCTCCACGGCGCGGCGCGCAATCTGCAGCTTTTCCTCGGCATGCTTGGTGCGCTTTTCGCTGTGCGAATACTCATGGCGCAACATAGCGTGGGGACGACCCTGCGCACTGCGGGCGCCGCCGTGCACGCGCTCGATCTCGCCCAGGCTCGCAAGTTCCTCAAGGTCGCGACGGATCGTCATGTCCGAGACGCCCAGCACGTCCGAGATCTCCTTGACCGAGACCGTGCCCTGCTCCTCGAGCAGCTGACGAACCTTATCCTGTCGCTCCGCTTTAATCACGATGAGTCCTCACTGTTCCACGCTCGCGTCAATTCAAACAGTAACGAACAAATTGTATCAGACTCGTGCGCGTCAAAAATGAACGCCCGCACAGCTCCAATCATCACTTTTTTGAGAAAAATACCCCCTGCTTTAGTGGGGTGTAGTGATAATCTCGCCTGTTCGCGCTACAGTTTGTCGGAAATACCTCGATGTTAGGAACCAAATGATCACTTCTGAGCTTTTCGGCGCCGCGCCGTGCGGTACCCCCGTTCATCGTTACACCCTCAACGGGCCCGAGATCTGCGTTCGCATTATGGACTATGGCGCCACCGTGCTGGGTATCGATGTGCCCGACATTCCCGGCAACGTGCGCGATGTGGTGCTGGGCTTCGATAAGCTCGAGGATTACTTTGACAACCCCGCCTGCTTTGGCGCGACCATCGGCCCCGTGGCAAACCGCACCGCGGGCGCCACGATCACCATCGACGGTACGGACTGGCATATGCCCGCCAACGAGGGCGCCAACAACCTGCACAGCGATCTTGAGCACGGCCTGCACAAGCGCGTGTGGGATGTTGAGCTCGACGAGGCCCACAACGCCGTGCGCATGACCACCTCACTTGAGGATGGCGAGTTGGGCCTGCCCGGCAACCGTACCTTTACGGCCGTGTTTACCGTGACGCACACCGGCCGCCTCCGTATCGAATATGGCTGCGAGAGCGACCGCGCCACGTACGTGTCCATGACCAACCACACGTACTTTAACCTTGCCGGCCATAACGCCGGCATGGACTGTGAGCACTTCTTTGTTGCTAACGCTGCCCACTACCTGCCCATTGATGACCAGAACATTCCTACTGGCGAGATTGCTCCGGTCGAGGGAACACCGTTTGATTTTCGCGAGTTACGCCCCGTCGCGCCCGGCATGGAGGCCGACGATCCGCAGATCAAGCAGGCACGCGGCTACGACCACTGCCTGTGCATCGATGGCTATCAGTACGGCCGCAACCTGCGTCGCGCTCTGCATGTCGAGGAGATGTGGACCGGCCGCGAGCTGGACTACTACACCACCGCCCCGGGCGTGCAGCTCTACACCGGCAACTGGCTAGGCGACGAGCACGCCAAGGACGATGCCAACTACGGCTGGGGCGCCGGCTTTGCCCTCGAGGCCGAGATGTACCCCGACACGCCGCACCGCCCGCTGTTCCCCCAGGGCATCGTGGGCCCGGGTCATCCCTACAGCAATGTGATCGAATACCACTTTATGAGGCACTAAGCTCATAACGCAACATATCGCACAGAAGCGCCCGCCGGCACACCGCCGACGGGCGTTTTTCTACCTAGTTGTAGGCAACCAGGCACATCCCGGCTTGAATGATTAGTGCATTTAACGTGAGAAAAGCCATCAGAACACTTGCGCGGATTTGCGATGTCCCGTATCATAGACAGCCGTTGACGCCTCAGCTGCGTCACCACATGGCCGCCAGCGTAGCTCAGTTGGTAGAGCACCGCTCTCGTAAAGCGGGGGTCACCGGTTCGAGCCCGGTCGCTGGCTCCATTGCACAAGACAGCCGCCTTCGGGCGGCTTTTTTGTTTTCGATTTTGAGTGCGCGTGCCAATCCACGCATCGCAACAGCGTCAGCTCCCCTATTCAAAAACAGAAACCCCGTTAATCGTGATTCCCCTAGGAAAAACACGATTAACGGGGTCGTAGCGTGATTCCCTTAGGGAAAACACGCCATCAGACGAACGGCTCAGTCGGGCAGTTCGCTACTCCTCCCAGTAGGCGTCTGCAAGCAGCTTAAAGCAGATCTTCTTGACCGGCTGCGCGCCATCGCCCGGGAACTCGAGCGTGGGCATGTGAGGCTCGCCGGCAACGAACAGCGCGAACTTGTCGTCGGCAAGATCGCCGGCGATCGAGGCGTCGGAATCGACCAGATCGTAGTCGTCCTTCTCGTCAAACTCCTGGACCAGCGTCAGGCTGCCCGTAGCGACCTTAAAGGCCTCGCGACCCTCGACGTCGATTTGCAGGTCGTGATAGCGCTGATGCGTCTCATAGTGAGCCTCGGCCTCGGGACGCGTCGTGGGAGCCATGACGTTCGCAAAGACCTTGTCGCCCAAAATCGGATGGCTGCCGACCTCGAGCTCCGCCGGGTCGTTCTCCTCGAGCCAGTCGATCAGCACGTCGAGGCCCTTGAGCATTCCGCGGTACTCCTCGATATCGCCCAATGCACCGTAAATCATCTAAATCCCCTCTCGGATCGTTTCTTTGGCGGTTACTCGGCAAACGCGTTACCGACGCTGTTGCCACCCACATACGTCTCGACCAGGGTAAGGTCGGGATTGAACACGACAAAATCGGCATCGCGGCCAGGCATAATGCTGCCACATTTATCCTCGACGTGAGCAGAGCGCGCGGGCACCTCGGTCGCCATGCGAATTGCGATATCGGCGCTCGCGAGACCCCAGTCGACAATGTTCTTGACACCCTGTGCGAGCGTGAGCACCGAGCCGGCGATAGCAGAGCCATCGGCAAGCCAGCAAAGGTTGTCCTTCATAATGACATCCATGCCACCGCTGGTGTACTTGCCCTCGGGCATGCCGCCGCAACCCAGGCAGTCGGTGATCAGCACTGTGTGCTGCCAGCCCTTGGCCTGCAGCAGCGCCTTAATAGCAGCAGGGTTCACGTGTTTGCCGTCGCAAATGATCTCGGCATAGGTGTTGGGCGTGGTCATAGCGGCCCCGACGACACCGGGCTCACGGTGATGCAGACCGCGCTGGCCGTTGTAGGTATGCGTAAAGCAGCTGGCGCCAGCATTGATGGCGGCAGCACACTCATCATAGGTGGCATCAGAGTGGCCGATGCAGGTCACGACGCCCTTTGCGCTCAGAGCCGCGGCGTAAGCGGCGGCGCCGTCACGCTCGGCCGCCATAGCGCTCTTGACGATTCGACCGCCGGCGGCCTCCTGCCACTCGTCAAAAACTTTCTCGGACGGGCCGATCAGATAAGCAGGGTTCTGGGCGCCCACATGCTTCATGGTAAAGAACGGACCCTCCAGGTAGATGCCCTGAATACGAGCACCGCAGAACTCAGGTCCGCGCTCCTCGTCCGCCTGTGCAATGGCAGCGCAGGCGTCCTTGATCTGCTCCACGCCGTCGGTAAAGGTCGTAGGCAGCCAGCTGGTGGTGCCACGACGAGCGAGCTCGGTCGAGCTGATGTTGATACCCTCGGCATCATTATCGGTCGTGGCATGGTTATAGAAGCCATGAATGTGGGTGTCCACCATGCCCGGCGCAATCCATGTACCCGAATAATCTTTGATCTCACAAGCGGGCTCATCGGCCTGCCAAGCGCCAAAGACGCCATCTTCGACCATGAGGTAGCCGCCCAGCTGCGGCCCCGCCGGCAAAAAGAACTTGTCGGCCTTGATAGCATACGTGCTCATCTATGCTCCCGTACCCGCAGTGCGTTTTAGGGCGGATCAAAAACCACTGCATTGTTAATTCGAGCGATTGTTCGTTGCCTTCTACCGCTTGGCGCATTTTGCACCCGCCGCAAAACACACCAAGCCGTTTATACCCAATAACTCTAGACTGCGCGGTTGTGGTAGACCTTGTATTTAAACTGGTCGGCGCGCGCAACCGAACGCGTATACTCGATAACCTCGTTGTTCATGTCATATGTGGTACGAATCAAATCCAGGACCGGTGCGCCTTCGGCAATCTCGAGCAGACGGGCGTCGGAATGGCGGGCGATACTCGCGTAGAATTCTTCCTCTGCCACGCGAACTTTCTCGTGAAAGTCCTGCTCGATCATGTCGTACAGCGATTTGTTCTCGATCATGGGGCGCTTAAGCGCAAAGAACTTGCGACTCGGCAGATATGTACACTCAATCATCAGCGGCACACAATCGGCAATACGCAGGCGCTTGATCTTGTACAGACGCTCGCCAAGACGCGCGTTCATCTCTACGGCAATATTCTTGTCAGCCTCGACCTCGGTAAACTCAAGAATCGTCGTCTTGGGCACACGGCCGATCGCCTTCATCTGCTCGGTAAAGCTATAGATTTGCGAGAGGTTTGCCGTTTGCAAAGAGCGGTCGCACACCATGGTTCCACGGCCGCGCTGACGAACCACCAGGCCCAGGCGCTCAAGCTCCTGCAGGGCAAGGCGAACCGTCGTACGCGAGAGCCCGTAGCGTTCCGACAGGTCACGCTCGGACGGCAAATAGTCGCCGGGTCGAAGTTCGTGATCGATTTTATCGGTCAGCAAATCGACGAGCTGATCGTACAGAGGCTGTTTGCGCGCTCCCATTGCCATGATGATACCTGCCGGATAAATGACTCGAAATTGGTTGCAACCAGACACCACGTACTATAGCAGTTTTAACGGAATAACAGCAGGTCAACCAGCACATTGCAATATTGTTTGCCGGTTATTTGCCCGTGTACTGTAATACCAATCGCACCGCCTCATCAAGTATCGAGGTAGCAAAAAGGGCCGCCCCCGCGGAGCGGGACGACCCTTTGCAAGACACGTACGTCTCTAAGGCTTAGAGAAGCTTCTTGAGCTCCTCGGCAACAGCCTGGACCTGCGTACCGATGATGACCTGGGTAGCACCCTTGTCCATCTTCATAACGCCCAGAGCGCCAGCCTTCTTGCAGGCAGCCTCGTCGACCAGAGCGGAATCGCCGAGCTCGAAGCGAAGGCGAGTAGCGCAGCAGTCAACGGTCTTAACGTTCTCCTTGCCACCGACGGCAGCGAGAACAGCGGCGGCCAGAGCGGCGAACTTGTCGTCGCCAGCAGCGGCGGAAGCGGAGGTTTCCTCGACATCCTCATCCTCGCGACCAGGGGTCATGAGGTTGAACTTGGTGATGGCGAAGCGGAACACGAGGTAGAAGACCAGGAAGGCAGCGATGCCCAGCGGGATGATCATCCAGGTGTTGGCAGCAGCCGGGAGGCTAGCGGAGAACAGGAGGTCGGTAGCGCCAGCAGAGAAGCAGAAGCCAGCACGGAAACCAACATAGTAGGTGATGATGGTGAAGATGCCGTACAGGGCAGCGTACACAACGTAGAGCGGGAAGCACAGGAACATGAAGCCGAACTCGAAGGGCTCGGTGACGCCACAGACGAAGGCGCAGATGGCGGCGGAGACAACCAGGCCGATAGCAGCCTTCTTGTTCTTAGCGGTCTGAACCATAGCCAGGGCAGCGCCCGGGATACCGAACATCATGCAGGGGAAGAAGCCAGACATGTACATGCCGAGGCTCCACTTGACGTCGGCAGAGGTCTCGCCAGCCCAGAAGTGGGTCAGGTCGCCAAGGCCGATGGTGTCGAACCAGAACACGTTGTTCAGAGCATGGTGGAGACCAGTCGGGATGAGCAGGCGGTTGAGGAAGGCGTAGATGCCAGCGCCGATGCCACCCATAGCAGCGATACCCTCGCCCAGAGCGACGAGCGCACCGAAGATGAGGGGCCAAGCGAAGAGCAGGACGACGGAAACGACGATGCAGATGACAGCAGTCATGATGGCGACGCAACGCTTGCCGGAGAAGAAGGCCAGCCAGTCGGGAAGACGGGTGTCCTTGAACTTGTTGTAGCAGGTGCCACCGATGATGGCGGACAGGATACCAATGAAGGAGTTACCAGCGATCTTGGAGAACGCGATGCCCTCGGTAGTGGCGAGCCAAGCGGTCTGGGCGTCGGCATCCATACCACGGATAGTGCCAACAACGGCAGGGTTCAGGAGCTGCTGAATCATCAGGAAGGCGACGAGGCCAGCGAGGCCAGCGGTGCCATCGTGATCGTCGGCAAGGCCGACAGCGGCGCCGACTGCGAACAGCCAGGCCATGTTATCGATAAGAGCGCCGCCTGCCTTGATGAGCAGGAAACCGGCGGTATAGGCAAAACCGGTAGTGTCACCGGCAGCACCCATGACTGCGGGAGCGAGCAGGTAGCCCACGCCCATAAGAATACCTGCGACGGGAAGCGCCGCGACGGGAAGCATCAGCGCTTTGCCGAGCTTCTGGAGGTACTTCATCATATGGTATCTCCTCCAACCTTTCTTTCGTTGTTCACCAACGAGTTCCATGTCCGCGCCTTGTGCATACCGGCTTCTCCGCTTGCCGGCATTGGTGCGCAAACTTAGACAACCCAGTCCCTATTTGGGGTTGCTGGTATGTACGGTAGCACACACTCAATTCAAACGTCCACCACATTTCGTTCAAATTACTATTTCGTTGCCAAACGGTTTTTTTTGGCCCGTAAACGGTAATTTACGCAGGTAAACGTGCTGTGTTTCTTTCATTACCAAACTAATTCTTAGCAATTTCCATTCGATTTCGAATCAAAATTGGTTACTACCAGATGAACAGTGGTACCACATTGTTACTACCAGTTTGGCCGAAATCGTTTTCACTTTACATGAATAAAGTCTCCAAGAATTTGTATATTAAACCCCTCCTACTCTCTCTTCCCCGCCCTTTCCTCCAACGCAAAAAGCCCCCTAGAACGATGTCCGCTCTAGGGGGCTTCGGCAGATATTTCGGCTTCGTACTCGAAGGCTCAGGCAATCTTTACGCAAACAGGCCGTAGATGCTGATATTGGCCTTGGCGTAGAGGCCGTTGGCGTACTCGGTCCACTTGGAGCTGGCGCTCGAAGCCTGCGAAGAGTACTGCTGGTAGGCGGTGTAATAGGCGGTCATGGCCTGCTTATAGGTAGCGCTATCGGCCGTAAAGGCATCGTCGGCAAAAGCCTTAGCGTAGGTGCTATCGGCGTCCTTCCAGGTACCCTTCTTGCTATCCCACTCGTCACCGGCAAGGTTGATGATGTAATCGGCGTAGTCCTTGCTCGCGGTGTCCTCGTTGCCGTCAGAAGGCTCGGTCGGAGCGATCGGCATACTAGCGGAGCTATCGCCCACCTTCTTCTTGTAGAGCTTCTGCAGCGTTGCGGACTGGCGGACGATCTGCTTGGCCTGGTCCTTGGACACGCCATACTGCGTGGCCATGGTCTTGTAGTCCGAAGTGCCGATAGAATCCTCGGCGTACTTCTTCATCTCCTTAGAAGAGACGGTGATGCCCTCGTCCTCGGCGGCGTCGAGCAGAATCTGGTTGCGCACGTAGGACAGGATAACGTCGGCAGAGGGAGCGGTGTAGTTGCCATCGCTATCCTTGACGGTATCAAGGCTGTACTGGCTCTCGATGGCCTCGCGCGCGGTGATGTCGCTCTTCTTGCCGTTGTAGCTGTAGCTTGCCACGGTCGAATCGAGCTGGTCCTCGGTGAGGGTCGCCGAGCCGACGCCCTTGCCGCCAAAACCACCGTTGCCGATAAAGAAGCCGACCACAGCAGCGATCACGATGGCGACCACAAAGGCGGCAATCATCGTCTTCTTGTGCTTGGATGTGCTGTCGTCCACGTCGGAGTCATCGTCCTCGTCCTGCTCCTCAGGCATGAGGTTCTCGTCGGCGGCATCCGCGGCAATCTGAGCCTCCAGGCGGGCGTCCTCCTCCTCGGCGGTCGTGCCGGCAGCAATGTGCTCGGCAGACGTACCTGCGACCAGATCGATCTTCTCGTCCTCGTCACCGTCGGGGCCTTCGCCGCGCTCGATGATCTGGATGCCGTCGATCTCGTCCTTTTCGTCCTTCTTTTGAATCAGACCCATATCAGTTACTCCTTGTTAAGAAACATAGTCCTCAATAGAATACGCCCGACAGAGCGCCGGGCGTATTCATTCTCAGGTTATCCGCAAACGTATAAGTACCGCTTAGGCGTTTGAAGCCGTATCCCCTTAGGCAAGATGCGCGATAACGGCATCGGCAAAGGCCTGCGTGCCCACGGCACCCTCAATGGAGCCGGTCTGGGCACGACGCACGTCACCGGTAACCTGCTCGCCCTCGTCGAGCGTGGCAGATACGGCGGCGCGAATGCGATTGGCAGCGTCGTTCTCGCCCAGGTGATCGAGCATCATAGCCGCAGACAGAATCTCGGCCGTGGGGTTAGCGATATCCTGACCAGCGATATCGGGCGCGGAGCCATGCGTGGCCTCAAAGATGGCACAGTCGGCTCCGATATTGGAGCCGGGGGCCATGCCAAGGCCGCCTACAAGACCGGCGCACAAGTCGCTGACAATGTCGCCATACAAATTGGGCAGGACCAGAACATCGAAGTCGTTGGGGTTCTGAACCAGACCCATGCAGGTGGCGTCGACGATCTTGTCGTTGAACTCGATATCGGGATAGTTGGCAGCCACCTCGCGAGCCACGCGCAGGAACAGGCCGTCAGTCGCCTTCATGATGTTGGCCTTATGCACGGCCGTCACCTTTTTGCGGCCGCAGCGGCGAGCATACTCAAAGGCGTACTCCACAATACGGCGGCTCTTGGCGATGGAGATGGGCTTGATCGAGATGGCGGAATCCGCGGCGAAGGTTTTCTGACCCGAGCACTCGACAAGCTGTGAAAGCTCCTCGACCTCGGCAGCGCCCTCGTCGAACTCAATACCAGCGTAGAGGTCCTCGGTGTTCTCGCGCACGATAACCAGGTCGACATCGCGGAAGCGCGAGCCATCGCCCGGTTGCGACAGGCAGGGGCGCACGCAGGCGTACAGGTCGAAGTACTTACGCAGGGCAACGTTGACGCTGCGGAACCCCGTACCGACCGGCGTGGTGATGGGGCCCTTGATGGCAACTTTGGTCTGGGCGACGGCATCGAGCACATGCTGGGGCAGCGGCGTGCCAAACTCGTCCATGACGCCGGCACCGGCCTCCTGGACGTTCCAATTGATCTGGACACCGGCGGCCTCGACCACGCGGCGCATGGCCTGCGTAATCTCGGGACCGATACCGTCACCGGGAATCAGGACTACATCGTGCGCCATAATCTGTTACTCCTCGTCTTCGGCGTCGTCAGATTTTTTAACGCTAGCACGCTTCTTCTTTTTGGAGAGATCCAGGCCAAAACGTTTAACAAGCATTTCGCAAATCTCGCTCGAACGGGCCTTGAGATAGCTGCCCTTGCCGTTCTCGGCATCGAACTTAAGGCGCAGCGCAAGCTTCTCGGCGATCTCGGCATCGATCTCGCCTTTGCCAAACTCGTACAGGCAGCCGAGCATATCGCGATACTCGAGGTCACCGTGGTAGCACTGGATGGCCTCGTCCAGGATGGGCCAAGCCTCGCGCGAACGCTCGACGCTCGTGGCACCCCACACGCACAGCAGGCGGAAGGCGGCATAGCGCAGCGTGGAGGAAATCTCGTCAAACAGTGCGGTCTCGGCGCCCTCAAAGGCATCGCCCAGCTGGTCGGGGCAGGTGGTGGCGAGCGCCGCCAGGGCATCGAGGGCCTCCCAGCGAGTCTGAGCCTCGGGGCGGTCGAGCGCCTCGATCAGCGCGGGCACGCAGGGCACGACGCGCTGCGGATCGCGCTCGGCAAGCAGGTGCAGCACGCGGGCGGCAAACTGGCGGATACGGCGCGTGGGGCAGCCGAGCTCCTGGACCAAGCGGTCGACGGTGTTCTCGTTCTCCTCTGCCAGCTGAAGCTGTGCCAGCTCCTCGTCGGTGAGCTGTTCGTCTTTGTTTTCTGCCATAGTTACCTCTTCTTACTATTTCTTAGTGTGCCTGCCAGCACCCTTGCTGTCATCGGTGACCGAGATGAGCTGTCGGTCAGCCGCGCCATTGCGACGCGCGCGGCGGCGCTCCTCGGCGTCTCCTGCGTCGGCGGCGGCGCGATGAGCCTGGTTGACGTTAAAGACCTCATCGTGCTTGCGCCACGGACCAACGGACTCGCCAAAGCTCATCTTAAGGCCGGCGATAAAGCCGCCAAGCCAGCCGATCGGCGCAAACTGCACCAGCGGGAACAGCGAGAACACCCAGGTCAGCAGGACGACTGCCGCCGCCCCTGCAAAGTTGGCAATCCAGTAGTCGCGCTTGGTGATGACGCGCTTTTCGCACGCCCACTGGCCGCACAAAAAGCCAATGTAGATCGCAAAGAGAAAGAGCCCTAGTGCGAGCACCACGAACGTCCAGCTCATGGGCGCTACTCCTCGTGATGGTGGCCGCAGCAGCACTCGTGGCCGTCGTCATGGCCGTGGCCGCCGCAGCACTCGTGGTCCTCGCCATGGTGGTGGCCACAACCGCACTCGTGGTCGTCGCCATGCTCGCCGCAACCACAGCCTTCCTCGTGAGCACCATGCTCCTCGGGACGATACTGCGACCAGTCCAGACCGGCGGCAATGGCGTCGGCCTCCTCCTTATAGAGGACATTGATGGCCTGGGTACCTAGCTTGGCACCACCGATGGCGTCGAGCATGTCATAGAGCGTAAAGGCCACGTCGGCGCCGGGCAGCGCAAGCTCGCGGTCGTCGGCATAGGCGAGCGCCAAGCGCAGGTCCTTGATGAAGTGCTCCACCATAAAACCGGGCTTGTAGTCGCCGTCGAGCGCCTTGGGCGCCAGGCTCTCCATGGCACCGGACTTGCCGGTGCCGCCCAGGATCATCTGACGGGTCTTCTCCATATCAAGGCCGCTCAGCTCGGCAAACGCCAGTGCATCGGCCATGCCGACCATGCAGGCGCCCAGCGACACCTGGTTGGCGAGCTTGGCAGCCTGGCCCTTGCCGGCGCCATCGAAGCAGCAGATGGTTGCCGCAAAGGTGGAAAGGATATCGCGGACCGGGGCAATGTCGTTCTCGGTAGCGCCCACGATAGCCGTAAGCGTGCCGGCGATAGCACCCGACTCGCCGCCGGTGACGGGGCAGTCAAACGCCATGCGGCCGGAAACCTGGGCGGCCTCGGCAATGTCGCGCGCCAGCTCGGGCGAGCTCGTGGTGAGGTCGATCAGGACCGCACCGGGCTTAGTGCACGCGAGCAGACCGTCGCCCGCCAGGTAGAGCTCCTCGACCTCGGAGGGATAGCCCACCATGGTAAAGACGACGTCGGCGTTCGCCGCGGCATCTGCCGGCGTATCGGCCCAGACAGCACCGCGCTCAACAAGCGCTGCAGCCTTGGACTTGGTGCGGTTGTTGACCGTGACGGGATAGCCAGCGTCCAGAATGTGGCCGGCGATAGGGGCACCCATGATTCCGGTGCCGATAAATGCGACAGAGAGCTTGTTTGCCATGAAACCTTTCCTTTTGGCTTGGGTGTTATTACCAGGTTGAATACTCGTTGCCAGCGTTTGAGCTGTGAGTCGAGGGCGATTACGGACGCAGCGCTTGCCTACTGGCCGCGCACGCGGCGGGCGATGCGGTCGGAAAGCGACGCCTTGTCGGTGCGGTTCTTGCCCCAAAACGCGCAGGCCACCATGCCGGGGCCCACGTGCGAGCCGATGGTGGGGCCCACGGAGCTGCGAATGATCGTGACGTCGGCGCAGCCCTCCTCCTTGCGGATGGCGGCTTCGAGCCAGTCACCGTCCTTTTCGGCATCGGCCGTCATGATGGCGATGGGCATGGTGCGATCGGGCACGTAGTTCTCGCGGAACGACTTGAGGATGGACTTGAGCGCCTTCTTGCGGCCGCGGTTGACGCCGATCAGCGACAGCGAGCCGGCAAGGTCGTAGGAGAGCTCAGGCTTGACGTCGAGCTTTGCCGTGAGCTGCGCCGCCGCGGGCGGAATGCGGCCGCCGGCAGCCAGTGCATCGAAGCTCTCGAGCGTAAAGTAGCCGTGCACGTAGGTCTTGGCCTCGTTTGCCCAATCGACCAGCTGCTTGGCAGTCAGTCCCGCCGAACGCTGGCGCACGGCCTCAAGCGCCAGGAGCTCGCCGGTCGCGCAGGGCAGGGCGTTGTCGACCACGTAGAGCTCAAAGTTGGGATACTCGGCGCGCACGGCATCTGCCGCCTGGCACGCGGAGTTGTAGCTCGACGACAGCGCCGAGGTAAAGCACAGGTAAACCGTGGGCGTGCCCTCTTTGGCGCACTCGGTAAAGAACTCGATATAGCGACCGAGCGACACAGCCGAGGTGGACACGCGGGCACCGGCGCGCATACGGTCGTAGAACTCCTTAGGGCTCATGCTCGACCAGATGTCGTCCGTGCGCTCCTCGCCATCGATAATGAAAGGGAAGCCCAAGATATCGACATCGAGGTTCGCGGCGACCTCGGGGTTAAAGTCGCAGCAGGTATCGACGACGATACGGCAACGGTCCGAATGACCGGCGGATGCGGCCTTGTCCATCAAAGCGACTCCTTACGTAAAAAAGGCGGCCACCCGCATGGGATGGCCGCCAACCGTTAACTCATGCAAGTTAACGTATTTTACTCGTCAAGTGTTTCGATGCGGGGCTTGATGATGCCATATCCACCATTCTTACGGTGATACACCACATTGATGAGGCCAGTCGTCGCGTTCTCGAACACGTAGAAGTCGTGGCCGAGCAGATCGGTCTGCACCAGCGCCTGCTCCTCAGTCATCGGGGTGACATCGATGACCTTCTCGCGGACGAGCAGGTCGTCGTCCTCCTCGGGCAGCAGCAGGTCGGCCAGATCCTCGACGCGCTCGACCGGTGCGACATCCGCGGCGCTGGCACCGCCCTGGCGGTTGTCCACAACCTTGGTCTTGAACTTGCGCAGCTGGCGGGTGACCTTATCGGCGGAGAGATCGATGGCGGCATACATATCTGCGCCGTGCTCGGCGACGCGAATCACAGAGCCGCGGGCACGAACCGTGACCTCGACGATTGCCGGGTTGGGGTTCGAGGGGTTCTTCTCATAACGAAGCACGACGTCGACTGTCATGGGCTCGATATCGAAAACCTTGAGCGCCTCGCCGATCTTCTCGTCCACATGCGCACGCAGAGCATCGGTTACCGTCGTCTTGCGTCCAGAAACCTTGATATCCATACGTGGCTCCAATCTGCCTCGGGGACTTACTGTACTGGCTATGTACCCATTGCCGTGCATTTAATCACCCGAATTCCCAAAGGCCCGAATAACGACTGCTTGATACCGCATACCGAAGTCTCGCACTTTTCCGCGGCAAAGTGCGCTATATGAGGGCGTCGGCGGAGTTGGTTTTTCTCCTGGAAATTGCCCTTGAGCTGCTGGTTTTATCAAAATTGAAAAGCCGGGCTCCCCTATGGGGGAGACCCGGCCATGCGTGTTGAAACCGTGAAGAAGCGCCTTGTTCAATGTATGGCAGGCGCCACCCCTACCAATAACTAGCTATTGAGCTTGTTGATGTCATCGTCGGTGATGGCGCCCTCCTGGCTAGACGAGGGGCTGTCGCCGTTGTTATCGGAGGTGTCGCCATCGGAGGACTCGGTCTCGTTGGACGTGGATTCGGATGCCTGCACATTGGCCCCCGAAACAGTCTTGGCGGTAAGGTCATAGGGCATTTGGCCGTACCAGACGCAGTGGACCGCCTCGAGCGTGCCGTCGACCGTGATGTCGTCGAGGGCGTCGCTCACGGCACGGCACAGCTCATCGTTAGAGCTAAGGCCTGCGACGCCAAGCGTGGAGGGCGTCTCGAGCGTGCCGACACAGGAGATCTGGCTCATCAGGCGCGCGAGGTAACCACCGGCCGTGGAATCACAGATCACGTAATCGACCTCGCCCGACTCGAGTGCCTCGAAGCACTCGTTGATGTTGGAGAAGGTCTTTTGGTTGGCCGTAATGCCCTGCTTGGCGAGCGCTTCCTGCGAGGCCGAGAAGGTCTGAACGCCCAGGGTAGCGGTGTTAAGCGTTTCGGCGGAAACGCTCAACGACTCGCCGTCACTGCTCTTGCCGAATACGGCGGGGGCGTCGTACAGACAGGTGCCAAGCGAGCTGATATCGCCGTCCGTAGAGCTGACGTCGCCAATGAAGATATCGGCCTTTTTATCGCTGAGCGCGGAATCGGCCGAGGACGCATCGACAAAGGCGACCTTGAGACCCATGCGGCATGCGAGGGCACGAGCGGCATCGACCGCATAGCCCGTGAGGTTTCCGTCGGCATCCTGCATGGCTTGCGGGGCATCGGAAGTATCGAGGGCGACCGTCAGGGTTCCCGGCGTGACCAGGGCATCGTCCGATACCGTGGGGGTAACGGTCTCGTGCTCGATCTGGTCGATCGTGGGCGTCGTGAACGTGGACAGTGGATTGAACGCGCACCCACTCAGGCCCAAAACGGCAATGACCGCCGCGGTCCCAGCACCCAACCGAGCTGCATGCATCAAGCTGCCCCTCACCATGTCCGCTACCCTGCCTTCTGTGTCGTATACGATCCGTGCCCTGCACGGAATATCGGGTTGTTCCCACCAGCTGACCTGGTATTTGACCCCACACTTGCGCACCGGGGCGTTTGCTCGGGAGGCCGCAGCCACCTTCACGACTGGCCCGCTCGCCCGCGAGGCGGTATTGCCCCAAAGAAAGTAGAACGGACGGTACGGCTTACATCTAGGACGCGCCATGATCGCGCCGCGCGCACGCGGTCGCTTACGTGGATCCCTTTGACCGCGTCTGTCTTGGACTTGGATGGGCGCATTGCCCGTCCGCAACCACAGCCTGGCGGGAACGTAGCGCATTATAACTAAGTTCAAGCTAAAGTTTAAGGTTAGGGCGTCATTCGCACCGCGAGTACAGATTTCTCAGGTCGAGGCGGGCAGCACACGGCGCTCTTCATCGGGATGGAAGTCCCTCCAACTGATGTAACCCAAATGCCTGCGCTCGGCGCGCATCATGCGTAGCGCCGAGGCGCCGGTCAGGATTACAGAGGCTGCCAGTTGCTCGTCTGTCGGCTCGACGCGCCGCGCAATCTTCACTGCCACAAAACCACCCCTACCAAACGCGGGCGATAGCGAGGCCATCGACGGCTTTGGCGCCGGCGCGCTTAAGCTCCTCCGAGGCCGCTGCCATTGTCGCGCCCGTGGTAATGACATCGTCGATGAGCAGCAAACGACAGCCACGTACATCCTCGACCGTCTCGTACATGTCCCGGGCATGTTCCCGGCGCTCGGCGCGACCGAGTTCGCGCTGGTCGCCATGACCGTATTTGACCAAGGCGTCCAGCAATGGCACGCCCGAAAGATCGCAAAACGAGCGCGCGATTGCTTCCATGTGATCAAATCCACGCCGCCGAAACGCCGCCGCAGTCGCGGGCACAAATACCACCGCGTCGACACCGGACAGCACGCCGCCGTAACGGTCGGGGGCTGCTACCTGGGCATGCAAGGCGGTGTCGTAGAGCAGCTCTGCCAGATACGGTGCCAGACGGCGCTCGCCCGCATCCTTGTATGCCTTGATGATGCGCGGCAACGGATGTGCATAGACAGCGCACGCCAGGCAGCGATCGAGGGCCTTAGCCACCGTCGAAGACGCACCCTCGACCGAGCACTCGGTACACAGCAGGTCTCCAAACGGAGCGCCGCACCTCGTGCAGCTGTGGCGCGGATCGACAAGCGTGAGCGACGCCAGGCACTCCCGACAAATAAGCGCACCGGCACGCTCGCAACCGGCGCATCGCGTGGGCGAAAGAACCTCGAGTGCCTCATGCGCCGCGCGCTCGGCAAACGGTAGCAATTCATCCGCAAACGGCAAGATGCCGGCACTCCGTAAGCGGCTCAAACCATTCAGACAGTTATTTATGACAAAACCCTCCCTACGCTTGGGCGAAGGGAGGGTTGTCGATTCAGTGCCATGATACCCCGTTGCACTTGGGGTCAGACAAGTCGAATCCGCTTGCGGGCGCTATTCGCCGGCAGGCGGTTGCGGTGCGGACGAGGTGTGGGTCGAGCCTTCGCCACCATCCTGGCGCGGCTTGCGGGAACGGCGACGGCGGCGGCGCTTCTGACTCTGGTCGGCCGAGCCCTCGCCACTGCGATCCTCACGCGGTTCGCGCTCGTCGCGAGCACCGCCGCGCGAAGCCTTGGCGGCAGCTCCTCCGCCATCGCCGGGGCGACGGCGCGTGACCTTGACTTCACCATCCGAAACCTGATCGGCCACAGAAGGAACCGAGGGTTTCTGCTGCGTGCCCGAGGAATGGCGACGGCGCGGACGCGGCGCGCGCTCCTCCTCGCCACGTGGCCTGCCAGCCTTGTCGGCAGGCGCGTCGGAGGCCGAGGCGCCCTTGGGAGCGGCACCGGCCTCGCGAGCGGCTGCGGCGCGGAAGGCATCCTCGCGCTCCTCGCTCGACAGGTGGCGGCGGCGACGGCGCGTGGGGTTCATGCCGCCGCCGCGGTTTTGCTGCTGGGGCTGCTGAGCCTCGCGCTCGCGAGAGGCGTTCTTGCCCGCGGTCTCGCCGTTGTCGACGGACGCCGCGCGCTTGCGGCGACGACGGCCGCCGGCCGCCTCCTCGGCCTCGGAAGCCTCGGCCTTGCCGCGGCCCTTTCCGCGACCACGACCCTCGCCCTGGCCCTGACCGGCACAAGCATCGGATTCGGCATCGCGACGACGGCGCTTGGGCATCGACGTGCCGGCCAGACGGTCGGCACTCGACAGGCCATCGCCCACGTCGACGCCGTTCTCGCGATCGAGCTCCATGAGCGCCAGGCGCATCTCGGGTGACTCGATGCGCTCGAGCACATCGCGCGTCACGCAGTCGGGGCGGCAGCTGCAGCCCTGCTCGGCGGCCTTCTTTTTGCAGCCCTCCGAGCACGTCATATCGGCCAGGTTGACCTTAAAGACTTTACCGTTCTCCAGGCGCAGCACCAGCTGCTCACGCGGCGTGTCATATTCCTGGATACGCGCCTTGCCGAGCGGCGTATCGATGAGCGTCTTCTTTTTGGGCGCACGGCTCTTAAAGTCCTTGTACGCCTCGAACTCATAGCGCAGGCAGCACATCAGGCGGCCGCACACGCCGCTGATCTTAGACGAATTGAGCGGCAGGTCCTGCTCTTTTGCCATGCGAATCGAGACGGGCTCAAACTGTCCGCCAAAGCGCGTGCAGCAGAGCTCCTGTCCGCATTGGGCATAGCCGCCCACCAAGCGAGTCTCGTCGCGCACGCCAATCTGGCGCATGTCAACGCGAATGTGCAGCGTCGAGGACAGGTCCTTGACGAGCTGACGAAAATCGACGCGCTCCTCGGCCGCAAAGTAGAATACGGCTTTCTCGCCGCCAAACAGGTATTCGACACCCACCGGCTTCATCTCGAGGTCGAGATCTTTGACCAGACGGCGGAAATCAACCATGGCCTCATCGCCCTGGATGGCCAGGTCGTCGGCAAGCTGCAGGTCGATATCGCTCGCCACACGCAGCACGGGCTTGAGCGGCTGACCGATCTCGTCTTGCGGCACCTCGAAGGGATCGGCCGTGACCAGGCCGATCTCGGTTCCGCGCTCGGTGGAGCAAATGGCATAATCGGCCTCGAGGATATCCAGATCCTGCGGGTCAAACCACAGGTCGCGCGAGGCGTAGGTAAACTTAACGGGTACGACTAACGGCATTTCAGTGCCTTCCTGATATCGAACAGCATGACCTCGATGGCCAGCTGGGGAGTAACGTTTCTGGCAATGTTGCGCTCGGCGGTCGCGACCGCCTCGAGCGCCCGGGTGGCACCCGCAACATTCGTCGCGGCGGCAAGCCGCCCGATCGTGTCGCGCACGTCCTCGTTCACAATGTCTGCCGCCTCATCCTGAAGCGTCAGCAGCACGTCGCGCATGAGCGTCCGCGCGCTCGCCAGCGCTTCCATGATACCCGAACGCTCGCGCGCATTGAGTTCGCGCTTGTTGCGGTCCTCAAGCTGCTTCAATGCTCCACGCGACAGATAATCGGCGTTTTGCTCGAGCACCTTTTCCTGCGTGGACTTGACCTCGGCGAGCGGAGCCTTAACGGCGACGATGAGCGACTTGGCGCGGCTGAGTACATCGGCCTCGTCGGCGGCGATGAGCGAATCGATGGCGCGGATCATCTGGCGGCGAGCATCCTGGCGCTCGGCGCTCTTAAGGAACTCGATGCCGCGCGTGGGGCTCCCCGCCACGGCGACCGCCATGCGACAGCGTGCGAGATCCTGGCCCGTCGCGCGGCTCACGGCCTTCGTGGCCACGGCGGGCGACACCAGCCGAAACGGCACGCACTGGCAGCGGCTCACGATGGTGGGCAACATCACGTCTGCCGAGGTGCCCAGCAAGATAAACATAACGCCCTCGGGCGGCTCCTCGAGCGTCTTGAGCAGTGCGTTGGCGGTGTTGGCGCGCAGCTGCTCGGCACGGTCGATGATGTAGACCTTGGCCTTGGCACGGATGGGCGCCAGCGGCACGTCGTCGAGCAGCTCGCGGGTCTGGGCGATGAGGTAGCCCGTGGCGCTCTCGGGCGTGTAATAGTGCACGTCGGGGTGCGTATGGCGGGCGACACGCACACAGCTATCGCATGAGCCGCAGCCGTCCTGCTCGCACAGGAAGGCTTGGGCGAGCGCCCAGGCGGCATCGAGCTTGCCGGCACCGGGAGCGCCCAAAAACAGGTAGGCGTGCGATGCGCGGCCGCTGGCGACGGCGTTGGTCAAAAAATCGCGTACGCGCTCTTGGGTGTCGAGCTTGGCCAGCAGGCTTGCCAGAGCGGGGGCCATGTTACTCGGCCTCCTGGGCAAGCGTGGCGGTGACGGCGTCCTGGGAAATGTCGAGACCGTACGCGCGAACCTGCTCGACCGTATGCGCGAAGACGTCCTCGATGGAAGCGGTGGCGTCGATGAGCTTCACGCGATCTGGCTCCTCGGCGGCAATGGCACTAAATCCCTGGTAAACGCGCTCCTGGAACGCCATGCCCTTGGCCTCCATGCGGTCGACCGCATCACGGGCGGACATGCGCAGCGCCGCCTGCTCGGGCGTAATGTGATAGACGAGCGTGAGCGCCGGGTGCGTCCCCGCGACAGCAAGGTTGTTGGCGTCGCGTACCATCTGGCGATCGAGGCCGTCGGCAAACGCCTGGTAGCAGGTCGTAGAATCATAGAAGCGGTCACACAGGACCACTTTGCCGGCCGCAAGGGCGGGAACTATGACCTCGTGCACCAGCTGGGCGCGTGCGGCCTCGTAGAGCAGCAGCTCGCAGGTATCCCCCATCGCCGTATTGGTGGGGTCGAGCAGCAGGGCACGGATCTTTTCACTAATGGCGGTACCACCCGGCTCACGCAGGGTCACGACCTGGTAGCCAGCGAGCTCGAGCGCACGGGCCAGCAGGCGCGCCTGCGTGGACTTACCGGCACCATCGACGCCCTCGAGCGTGATAAAGCTATGTTGAGCGGGCTCAAAAGCCATGGGCGCAGTCCCTTCCTACAAGGCGCGTAAATGCAGATATATCAACCAAATCATGATACCCCAGGGGCAGGCGCACCCCAATGACTACCCAATGACTAAAGGTGCCTTTCCAAAGTTGCGGTGAAATAGGGACTGACTGAAGCTCTAAGACCGCCAAACAGTCCCTATTTCACCGCAACTTATGATGGGGAATTTTGGATGCTTGGTATAATCGTCGTATGGCATTGAAATGTGGCGAAAGGAGTGGCAATGTCTCGGTATTGCGCCTCGTGCGGCAAGCTTCTTGCAGATAATGCCAAGTTCTGCACCTCGTGCGGTGCACCCGTTGAGCAAACAGCCGCGAGCGATAGCCAGCCCGCTTTTGACCAGACCGGGCCCCTTGATACGCCGCAAGCCAAGGCGGACGATCCCCTCGCTTATCGCCCCGACCCCGCCGCAAGCCCCGCGGCCGTCGAGACCACGCAGTGCATACCCGTTGCGAGCGGCTCGCCCCAACAGCAGCCGGCTCCCGCATACGCGCCTGCTTCGCCACAGACCCCCGCTCCCAAAAAGAGCGGCACCGGGGCGCTTGTCGCCGTTATCGTTGCGCTGGTGGCAATCATCATCGCCCTGGTCATCTTCTTTGTGATCAAACCGTTCGACGACTCCGCCACGCAGACGACTGCCGAGGTTACCAAGCTGCACCACGATGTTGACGATGATGACCTCAAGCCTCTCGGCGACCCCAATAGCCTTTACGACGATGACGATGACGACGAGGACGAGGCTGGCGGCGAAGCAACCCTCTCCGAGCAGAACCTCTACCGTCGCCTGAGCGAATACTACGACCTGCTCGAGGACCTCGATAGCCAGGTCCGCGCCTGCGCGCAGGCCTTCAATGGTAGCTATCTGGAAGAAGATCGCACCACCCGCCAAAATCTCGCCGACGTCGCCGAGCGCACGGAGGAGACCGTCGAGCAGTATTACGATATCGTCGAGGACCTGGACGTCCCCATGAGCTCCAAGAACTACCACTCATGGAAAGACATCATTGCCCTGTATGACGACCTTGATCACCGCATCGACGCGATCTGCGATGCCTGGGAGATCAGTCTAAAGTACGCAAAGCCCTCGGACCATAAGGACGAAATCGTGGCGCCGCTGGCACGCGACAACGAGCCGGGGACCAGCAGCAACAAGTATCGCTTGGACTTTGAGGACCGCTATCCCAGCGCCAAACCCGTCGAGGTGAACTAGCGTTTTGTCGTTCCCGAGCTGGCAGTTAGGGACGTTCCTACACTGCCGGCAGAAAAGGAACGTCCCCAACTGCCGAACTGCCGAACAAAAAACGGGCGAGGATCATGGGACCCTCGCCCGTTTTTGTTTTGGGCACTGTTTCGGCTGCGCCGCTACTTGCTGGCGGCCGCCTTCTTTGTGGTCGTCTTTTTCGCGGCAGCCTTCTTGGCAGTCGTCTTTTTCGCCGTGGTCTTCTTTTTCGCCGTGGTCTTCTTTGCCGTGCTCGCCTTGGTCGTGGTCTTGCGGCCGCGGGCGGGCTTCTTCTCCTTGGTCGGGCAGTCCATGTTGACGCAGATACGCCACGGACCGCGCGCCGTGTTGACCACCACGATGGGAGCGCCGCACTCGGGGCAGGTCTCGCCCGTCGCCTCGAGCTTGCCGCGCGCCGGCAGCGGATAGCTCACGCCGCAGTCATCGTAGTTGGTGCAGCGGATAAAGCGCTTGCCGCTCTTTTCGCTCTTGTGCGCGATTAGGTCGCCATGGCGTCCTGCCTCGGCGCACACCTTGCACTCGCCCACCTTAAGGTCGGGCTCGTAGTTGGTGGGGCACGTCGGGTTCACGCAGATCTCGAATGCCTTCTGGCGGAACGGCTGGCACTTAATGCGCGGTGCGCCGCACTCGGGGCACACGGCCGCCTCGCCCTCGAGCGGGCTTACCTTGACGCCGCTCGGCACCGGATAGGTCACGTCGCAGTCGGGCCAGCCCATGCAGCCGATAAAGCTGCCGCGGGTCTTGGCGCTCGTCTTCATAACCAGATCCTTGCCGCACTTGGGGCAGGCGCCCACGCGCGCATCGGCCGTGACGGCATCGCTGATGGCGTCGCCCAGCTCCTGCGTATGCTTGAGCAGCTCATCGAGCACGCCGGCCAGCAGCGCGCGCGAGTGCGTCACGACATGCTCTTCGGTATCTTCGCCGCGCTCCACGCGGGTCATGTCGCCGTCGAGCTCGCTGGTCATATCGGGGCTCGTGATGCGCGGGGCAAACTGCGACAGTGCATCGATGATGGCGATACCCAGCTGACTCGGCTCCACGGGATCGTTTTTGAGGTAGCGCACGGCGTACAGGCGCTCGATGATGCTCGCGCGCGTGGACTTGGTGCCCAGGCCGCGCTTTTCCATCTCCTGCACGAGCTTGCCCTGGCTGTAGCGTGCGGGCGGCTCGGTCTGCTTGGCCTCGAGCTTAATGTCGAATACGTCGACCGTGTCGCCCTGCTCCAGCGGCGGCATCTGCTCGTCGCGCTTGAGTCCGTACGGGTATGCCTCGCGGAAACCCGGGGTCACGAGCACATCGCCCGAAGCCACGAACGGCTCGCCGTTCACGTCGAGCTCGAGCTTGGTGTTCTCGATGGTGGCGGGGCCCATAAGCGTCGCCAGGAAGCGGCGAGCGATGAGGTCGTAGAGCTTGCGCTGGCCACCGTCGAGCATGGACGGATCGCCCTCGCCCGTGGGGTAGATAGGCGGGTGGTCGGTGGTCTCGACCTTGCCGCGCGTGGGCTTCATGGGACCGGCGAGCACCTTTTTGCATACGGGCGCCAGCGCCGGGTTGATCTTTGCCAGATCGCTCACCACGGCGCCCAGATCGAGCGTCGCGGGGTACACGGTGTTGTCGACACGCGGATAGCTGATAAGACCCGCCATGTAGAGGGACTCGGCGATGCGCATGGTGCGTGCGGGCGAGATGCCCTCGGCCGCAGCGGCAGCCTGCAGCGAGGTGGTCGCAAACGGCGTGGGCGGCTGCTGCTTGCGCGAGCGCTTGGTCACCGCGGCAACGGTTGCCGTCGCAACGCCGTCGACATGGCCGTACGCCATCTCGGCAGCATCCTTGTCGGTAAAACGCGCCGTCTTGTGCGCGATCTTAAAGCGGTCGTCCTCGGCAGCAGCCTGCGCGGCAGCCATGCCGCGGATCTGCCAGTAGTCCTCGGGCACAAACGCCATGCGCTCGCGCTCGCGCTCGACCACCAAGGCGAGCGTCGGGGTCTGCACGCGGCCGGCAGAACGAACGTTGCCAAAGCCGCCAAACTTGGCGAGCGTCAGGTAGCGCGTGAGCACCGCACCCCAAATGAGGTCGATGTGCTGACGGCTCTCGCCGGCATCGGCCAGGTTCTGGTCGAGCGAGACGAGGTTATCAAAGGCCTGCGTGATCTCGGCCTTGGTAAACGAAGAATACTGGGCGCGGGCAACCGGCAAGTCGGGCGCAACCTCGCGCACCTTGTTGAGGGCGTCCGAACCAATCAGCTCGCCCTCGCGATCGAAGTCCGTGGCGATGATGACGCTGTCGGACTTCTTGGCAAGGTTCTTGAGCGAGCGAATGAGTTCTTTCTCGGCCGGCAGTTTGATAACGGGCGCCCAGGTAAGGTAGGGCAGGCTCTCGAGCTTCCAGCCTTTGATGGAGATACCGTCGGCAAGGAACGGTTTGCGCTTGGTGTCATAGGGCGGACGCGCCAGGCCATCGGGTATGTCGGCCGGCAGCATCTCGCCGTCCTCGGTGACCGAGTACCAACCCAGCTTTTTATCGAACAGCACGCTGTCGCAAAAATCGGGCGCAAGGATGTGACCGGCAAGGCCGATTGTCACGCACTCCTCGCCCTTCCACTCAAAACGGTAGATGGCGGTGTTATACACCTTGTCCTTTTTGGGCTTGCCCGTGGAAAGACGCTCGGCAATCTGACGCGCGGCGTCGTTTTTCTCGGCGATGATGAGCTTCAAAAGAGGCTCCTATCTCGTGTGTCTGCGGCTGCGCCCGCACGTACGACGGCCGACTTACGCCCTTGTTTGTTCGATCTGCCCGATGAGCCAATCGCACCAGGCATCCATGCCCTCGCCCTTGCGTGCGCTCACGGCAAACCGCGGCGCCTGCGGATTGAGGTCATCGAGTGTCTTAGTATACCTATCCATGTCAAAATCGAAAGCCGGGGCCACATCGACCTTGTTGAGCAGCTGTGCGCCAGCGTGCTGGAAGATGCCCGGGTACTTAATGGGCTTGTCGTCGCCCTCGGGCACCGAGAGAATCATGATGGACAGGTTCTCGCCCAGGTCAAAGTCGACCGGACAGACCAGATTGCCCACGTTTTCGATAAAGATAACATCGATGTTTTGAAGGCCCACTGCCTGGTCAAACGCATCAACGGCCTCCATGATCATGTTGCCCTCGAGGTGGCACAGACCGCCCGTGTTGATCTGAATGGCGGGCATGCCGGCTTCCTTCATGGTGATGGCGTCGACATCCGAAGCGATATCGCCCTCGATGACGGCACAGCGCAGGCCGGCTTTGTCGCGCAGACGCTCGTTGGTGCCCAGAATCGTGGTGGTCTTACCAGAGCCGGGACTCGACAGCACATTGATCACATAGGTGCCTGTCTCTTTGAATCGCTGACGCAGCTGATCTGCCAGGCGCTCATTGCGCGACAGAATTGGCGATGCGATATCAATAGTTTTCTCGGCCATACTCGGCACTCCTTACTTCTACCATTTATACCCCGTCCCCAAATGGCAGGCTGGTTAATTGTCGGGGGTTTCGATCTCGATGCTGGCGATGTCGAGCTCGCGGCCGTGCAGCAGGCGCACGTTGGTGCCGCCACACTGAGGACAGCGGCAATGGAAGCGGTCGTGCTCAAAAACCTCGCGGCAGTCCAGGCACTCGCTTTGTGGATGGACTTCCTCCACGGCAAGCTCGCAGCCGCGCGTGAGCATGTCCTCGTCGCGAAACGTCTCCCACGCAAAGTCGAGCGCCTCACGCACAACTTCGGTCATATCCCCAATGCGCAGCGTTACCAAAACAGCGCGCGAGGCCCCCGCCCCACGCGCCGCGCGAATCACTGTATCGAGTATGCCGTTGACAATGCCAACCTCGTGCATACGGATTTACTCCTCGTCGTCGTCCTCGTCGTCGTTCGAGAACAGATCCAGACGGCTCACAAACAAGCCTTCCTTGCCATCGCGCGCGGTAATGACCACGCGGGCGATGGCGAGCGAAATCTCGTAGAGCGAGAGCAGGGCGCCATACATGAGACCCAGTGTAACGGGCGAGCCGTCGGGCGTAATCACAGCCGAGCCCGCAAGCAGGCCAACGTATACGTAACGCCAGGCACCGCGGAAGGCCGCATAGGACACGATATGGAAGACAGACAGGTAGAAGATGATGAGCGGCAGCTCAAACGCCACACCAAAGCCGATCATAAAGAGCAGCTCCATGTTGACGTAGTTCTCCAGATCGGGCAGCGCCGTAGCGACGGCCGAGGTTTCGCCGATGAGCCACTCAAAGCCCGCAGGGATGATGATGAAGTAGCAAAAGATTGCACCCAGGAAGAACAGCACCGTCGAGGCGAGCACCGTGGGCACAACCCACTTGCGCTCGTTGGGGCGAAGCGCCGGCAGGAAAAACGCCAGAATCTGCCAAATGATCATAGGCGTGCACATGACAACGGCCATCTTGAGGGCCAGCGAAAAGCGCAGACCAAAGCCGCCGAGCGTGGTGGTGATGTAGAACTTACCGTCCGGCACAAAGGAGCGGATGGGGTCTTCCAGGATGTCGAGCACCACGGGCGTGGCGAAATACAGCACGATGGCGGCGGCAAAGACTGACACGACCACGATGGTCAGGCGACGACGGAGCTCACCCAGATGATCGAAGAGCGGCATGCGCGCAGGTCCGATAGGCATTACTCATCGCCTCCCTTCGGGGCATGGGCGGCAGCGGCGTCGTCCTCGGCCTCGAGCTCGCGAGCGAGCTGGTCGACGACGGCCTTGCGCTTGCGGGGACGACGGGCGTAGAGGTCAGCCGTCGTGGGCTCTGCCGGCTCGGGCTCGGGCTCCGGCTCTGCAGCAGGCTCGGGCTCGACGGCGGCAGCAGCAGACTCGGGACCCTCAGCCTCACCAGCAGCACCTTCGTCCTCGGCAGCACCCTCACTCGCGGCCTTCTCGGCGGCAAGGCGGGCACGGCGCTCGGCAAAGGTCTCCTTCTTTGCGGGCGCGGCCGTCTCGACGGCATCCTCGTCCGCATCGGAATCGTCATCGACGGCAGCCTTCTTGGGCTTGACCGGAGCCGAAGCGGCCTCGCTTACCGGATCGATAATCTCGGACTGAACAACAGCCGTCATCTTTTCCTGCGTCTCGCGGAACTGACGGATGGCACGGCCGATCGTGCGGCCCATCTGCGGGAGCTTATCCGGGCCAAACAGCAAAAAGCCGAAGACCACGATGATCGCGAGCTCACCCTCTCCAATACCAAACACACATACCTCCAAGGCTCGATGTGAGTCGAGCCCGCACCGCGCCATTCGGCCGGAACTCGTCTATTCATTCGGTCAAGTATAGCGCCCGGACGTCAAAACATCCGAGCGCATCACAAACATATACCAAACGGCACGCCCTTTTTGGGGCAAGGCTTATGCCGCCGTAATTGAAATCTCCTGGTCGACACCCAGCAACTGAACCACGCGCATCACCGGGGGCTGCACGTTGACGCAGCCAAACCGCTTGTCGTGATCGGCTGCGTGGTGCGCGGCGCCCACAAGTACGCCAATACCTGTCGAGTCGATATAGCTCACCTGGGCAAAGTCGAGCTCAACGGCCTCGGTGGGCTGCTCGAGCGCCAAGTCGATGGCGTTACGCAAGCTATCGGCGTTAGAGATATCAATCTCACCGGTCACCCTGATGGTGTAGAGCTCCGGCGTGGGGTTGGTGGAAATACCCAAATCCATGTATACGCTCCTTTGCGTATCGAGAGTGCGGATGGTACTGGACGCGGATTTGCGGGGCCCTACGCGTTAGGCGCGCTCGGCACGAGCAAGCTCGGCAGCGACAAGCTTGACGGCCAGCACCAGCACGTCGAGTGCGGCCTCCAGGTCCTCGACCGTGGGATAACTCGGCGCGATGCGGATGTTGGTGTCGCGCGGATCCTTGCCATAAGGCCAGGTGGCACCTGCCGGCGTGAGCTTGACACCCAGGTCGGCGCAAAGCGCGGCGACCTTTTGGGCCGAGCCCTCGGGGCCATCAAAGCTCACAAAGTAGCCGCCGCGGGGATGCGTCCAAGTAGCGCAACCCGTATCGCCCAGGCCCTCAGTGAGCTTGCGCTCGACGGCCTCAAAGCGCGGACGCAAGAACTCGGCATGCTTTTTCATGTGCTCCTTGACCGCCTCGATGGTGGGAAGGAAGCGCACGTGGCGTAGCTGGTTGAGCTTGTCGGCGCTGATAAGACCGGCCTTCAGGCGCTTGGAGAACTCCGCGATGACCGCGGGACTCGCACCGATAAAGCCGATGCCCGCGCCCGGGAAGGTGATCTTGGACGTCGAGGCGAATGCCACCACGCGGTCCTCGGTACCCGCCGCGCGGGCAAGATCGAAGATGTTGGCGAGCTCGTCGGTCTCGTCGTACAGGTCGTGCACGCAGTAGGCGTTGTCCCAAAAGATGCGAAAATCGGGCGCGGCCGTGGGCATCTCGACCAAGCGGCGCACGGTGTCCTCGCTAAAGGTGATGCCCGTGGGGTTGGAATACTTGGGCACGCACCAGATGCCCTTGATGGAGTCGTCGGCGGCAACCAGGCGCTCTACCTCGTCCATGTCGG
Source organism: Collinsella sp. SGI.095 (assembly GCF_050314535.1). Lineage (NCBI taxonomy): Bacteria > Bacillati > Actinomycetota > Coriobacteriia > Coriobacteriales > Coriobacteriaceae > Collinsella > Collinsella sp. SGI.095. Next base: position 41,158 of record NZ_JBNPNG010000007.1, on the reverse strand, counting down.
GGCCGCTGCCGGTCATCGCGACGGGGACGTTCTCGATACCCAGGTCGGCGGTGATGCCAAAATGACGGTCGTAGCCGGGAACCGGGCACAGGAACTTGACCTTCTTACCGTCGTGCGCGGCCTCATAAGCCTCCCAAGGCTCGCTGCCGCACGAGCCGCAGCGCCAGAACATACCGGCGATATCGTGCTCGATCAAAAGGCTCGACGAACCCAGTACGAGCGTCTGATCGGCGGGGCAACCCAGGAACTCCCCCGCCAGCTTGCGTGCCGAGGGAATGCCCTCAAAGCAGCCGTAGTTGGAGCAGTCGACGTTACCGTCGTGCAGATCGGCGTCGGCATTGAGGATATCGAGCATGGGGCGCGAGATGTCCACCTGGGAGGGCGACGGCTTGCCGCGCGCCATGTCGAGCGCCAGGCCCTTGGCCTTGACCTCGGCAACCTCGGCTTTGAGCGCCTCGATGGCGGCATCGAGTTCGGTGGTTTCCATCTTCTGGTAGATCGTCTGCATGGGTGCGACCTTTCGCAAAGCGGGACGTTGCAGTTTGTCTAAGTATAGACCGCTGCCGCCGCAACGGTATGAAGCCGTGATAGATTAAGTCCATCGCAATGAATTACGATATCCACCGTATGACCCGTATAGCCGCATGGCACATCCAAGGAGGCAGTATGGAATACGGCTCTTTTCAAGCCGAGGAGTTCGGAGACCTGCAGCGTCTGGTCGACGGCTTGTTTTATGACCGTAAGGCCATTGACCGCCTGGATCTAATCGTTCAGGCGGAGATCTTGGACCTAGCGCCCGATCTCATGGAAATCGTGAATCTTTTGCCGCCCGGCCACTACGACCGCCAATCGCTTTGCGACCAGCTTAACTCGGCCCTTGCCGCCCACGGCTGGGGCGCCGTCTACGGCACCGTGGAATAAAAATGGCAAATAAATGAAATGCCGTTTGTGACAGTGCTCACAAACGGCATTTTTTCACACGAGGGCATCCGGGGCATGTCCGGCCCCGGTTTTCGCGCTCCTACTCGTCCTTGGGCGAAGGGTGCTTGCAGACCACGCTCATGTAGATCATGCCCAGCACGGCCGCGGTAACAGAACCGGCAAGAATGGCGGCCTTGGCGGCCAGAACCTCGAACTGGGCCGTCGGGAAGGCGAGGCCGCTGATGAGGATCGACATGGTAAAGCCGATGCCACCCAAAATGCCCACGCCGGCGATCATATGCCAGTTAACGTTATGAGGCAGCTCGCAAGCCTTAAGCTTGACCAGGGCAAACGTCACGCCAAAGATACCGATCGGCTTACCCAGCAGCATGCCAAAGTACACGCCGAGGGTCACCGGGTCGGTAAGCAGCACGCTCATGTCCACGCCCACAAGGCGAACCTGCGCGTTGACAAACGCAAAGATCGGCAGGATCACAAAGTTGACCGGCGTGGAGATCAGGCGCTCCATGCGGATGAGCGGCGGGGTCACACGGTGCATGACACGCTCGACCTTGGTGGTCGAAAGGGTAAAGTCGTGCTGGCCCAGGATGTGCGCCTCGTCGTCGTAACGGTCGTCGAGCAACGGCAGGTACTCGCCAAGCCAATCGGTAAGGCTATCGAGCTTAACACCGCACTTGGCCGGGATGGTGAAGGCCAGGATGACACCGGCAAGCGTGGCGTGCACGCCGCTCTTAAACATGCAAAACCACAGCAGCAGACCAAGCACCGAGTACGGGGCAAGGCGATAATGCTGAGTTTTGTTGAGCCACACAAGTGCGCAGGTCACAACTGCAGCGGCACCCAGCCAAAACGGACTGGGGCTCTGGCCGTAGAAAATGGCGATGGCGGCGATGGAGATGAGGTCGTCGGCGATGGCGAGCGTCGAGAAGAACACGCGCACGCCGTTGGGCACGCGATTGCCCAAAAGCGACAGCACGCCCAGCGCAAAGGCAATATCGGTTGCCATGGGGATGGCCCAACCGTTACGGGCGCCGGCATGGTTAAAGATCAGGTAGATGCAGGCGGGAACGACGACGCCGCCCACGGCTGCCAGCATGGGAAGCATGGCCTGACGCGGATTCTTGAGCTCGCCGACCGTCATCTCGTACTTAAGCTCAATGCCCACCAACAAAAAGAAGATCGCCATGAGAAAGTCGTTGACGAAAAGCTCGACGGTGAGGCCAGCCGTAAGGTTGCCCAGACCCACATACAGCGGGGTCTCCAAAAAGTGATGGATAGACTCGTAGACATCGGTGTTGGCGCAGATAACGGCGGCGATGGCGGCGATGACCATGACGGCGGCGGAAATCGTGCCGTTCTCGGCGATGCGCTCCCAGATGTCATGACGTTCAAAGCGCTTGCGCTCACGAACGTTGAACAGCTGCTCAGTTGCTGCCATGGGCGGCTCCTTTCACGGGAAAGCTCCCGTCTTAAAAAAGCACGGCCCGCCCAAGTGGCGGCACCGCGCTCCAACGTATTACGCTTGCATCTAGCCTACCCTGCACGACAAGCACGCAGGCGTGGCCGAAAAGCGGAACCACAGGTTGAACATTATTTGCCCAACGGTACGGGCGCCCCTGTCCAATAGAGGACGCGGTCCCGCGCACAAAAAACGACCGGAGCGCGGGGCGTCCGCGGTCCGGTCGTAGCAGGCTACAAAACCTAGCAGGCGGCCATGATGGGGGCAGCGACCTGCTTCTTACGGGAGAGGACGCCCGGCATCCAGACGCCGTCGTGCTCGTCGGCAATGCCCAGGCCCTTCTGAGCGGCCTCGGTCTCGCCCTCGAGCAGGACCTGCGAGCCCTCCTCCATGATGTCGGTGATGCACAGGACGATGCCGTCGGCACCCTTCTCGGCGGCGTAGGCGCGCATGGCCTCGCGGATCTCGTCGATCATGCCGAGCGCACGGCTCTTGTCGACGGTCTCGTACTGGCCGATGAGCAGCTTCTTACCGGCGGGCTCGAACATCTTGATGTCGTTGCCGACCATCTCGGCTGCGGTGAAGGAGCCGGACGGACGGGTGAGGAAGACCTCCATGCCAAACTTGACCGGGTCGACACCCACCTGCTCGCCGAGCTTGGCGGCGACGGCGCGGTCGACATCGGTGGTGGTGGGGCTCTTGAGCATGAGCGTGTCGGTCATCATGGCCGAGAGCAGCAGCTTGGCCTGAACGTCGGAAAGCTCAACGCCGAGCACGCCGGCGAGCTTAGTGACGATGGTGCAGCTGGAACCCCAGGGCAGGCAGATGTAGTGCAGCGGGCCGGCGGTCTCAAAGTCGCCGATGCGGTGATGGTCAACGACGCCAAAGACCGTGGCGTCCTTAAGGCCGGCGACGGACTGGGCGGACTCGTTGTGGTCGGTGAGAACGACAAGCTGGCCGGCCTCGACGGACTCAATCACGCGGGGCTCGGCAATGCCGGCGTCTGCGAGCAGCTTGGCGGACTCTGCCGGAAGCTGACCAAGAGCGCAGACCTCATAGGTGTTGCCGGCATACTCAACCTGGTTGAGCAGCTGAGACAGAACGACGGCGCTCATGATGGCGTCGTTATCGGGGTTCTGGTGGCCAAAGACAAGAACGTTTGCCATGGGTATCCTCCACTTGGTATGTGTACTTAGACGTAGCTATGGTAGCACGCTGGCAGCTGGCCTTTGGGGACGGAAGGGCCACGGCATATTTTGTGGCAGGTATGGGGGCCAAGGCTGTCCCTTTTGCACCATGTTGGTGCAAAGTAACCTGGCCCCCTTGCACCAGCTATTTACCGGCAGCGCGCAGGGCTACGTAGGCAGAACCGATGATGCCGGCGTCGTTTCCGAGCGAGGCAACCTTAATGGGCGTCTCGCGCGAGGCGGAAAGCGCGTAGCGCTGGAAGTACTCGCGAACCTTATCGAGGTAGACATCGGCCGAGGCGGAGGCGCCGCCGCCGATCAGGAACATCTCGGGATCGACCACGTTGGCAATAAGCGCCAGGGCGCGGCCGAGATAGTCGGCCATGGTATCGGCCGCGGCCAGCGCGAACTTGTCACCCTCGCGGCAGGCTTGGAACACGTCCTTGGAGTCGGAGGGGCCGGTGAGCTCGATGGGCTCGACGCCCGCCTTCTTGCACTCGGCAAGGTAGTTGCTCACCACGCCGGTGGCGCTGGAATACTGCTCCAGGTGGCCATGGCCGCCGCAGCCGCAAGTGCGCTCCTCAGCCGGATTCAGGCACATATGGCCAATCTCGCCGCCGGCGCCCACAACACCCGACACCACATCGCCGTTGACGATAACGCCGCCGCCCACGCCGGTACCGATGGTGACCATCACCACATTCTGCACGTCCTTGGCAGAACCGAGCCAAGCCTCGCCCATGGCAGCGGCGTTGGCATCGTTCTCGTACTTAACGACCGCATCGGGGCAGTGCTCCTGAATGGCGATCTTCAACTCGGGCAGGTTAATGGCAATGTTGGCCTTGACCTTGGCATCGCCCGCTGCCGGAATGGGGCACGGAACAGCAAGGCCAATGCCCGCCACAAAGGCACGCGGAATCTGTGCCTTGGCGACCACCTGGTCGATAGCCTCGGTCACCGCGGCAAAGCCCGCAGCGTCAACGATGGGAGGCGTGGGCACGCTGACCTTCGCAAGCAGGTTGCCATCCCCGTCGAACAGGCCCTCCTTAACCGAAGTGCCGCCGACGTCGATGCCGATGTAGTACTGCTTAGGTTCCATAGGGGCCCGCCTTTCTCGTTTAAACATTGTCTGTATGGTACCGCTCCCAAGGCAAAAACCTACCAAAAAGGGACAGGTTTGTTTTGGTAGGTTTTATCTGAGGAAATGCAGAATACAGGATTCGGTTCGCTGGGTGCTAAATCGGTTCGGCCCCGTCCTCGGACCGATTAGATTTCTCAACACAACATTATTCGAATGTATATTTATTTAGAGCGCTTTTATTTTTAGCGCAAAGCGACTTTTAGTAATATATCTATCGAACTTTTCAATGACTCAATAGGGATACTTAGGTGTTGAGTATACTTTCTTTTATACTCAATCAAGTTGGAAAGGAGGTTCCATGATTCCCAAATACGAGGCGATAGCTGCAGATATTCGTCGAAGTATTGAGGATGGCGCTCTTAAACCAGGCGACAAGCTTCCCACCGTCGTTGAGTTCTGCGAGCTCTATAGCGTTTCCAAAATCACTGTCAAACGAGCTATCGAGCAAATCACCGAGGAAGGTCTTGTTACCAGCCGTCGTGGATCGGGTACCTACGTTAAGGACACGGCGGGGCTTCCCGGCCAAGCGTTTTTCCAGGGCAAAAACGACCGTGCCCAGGGCTTTTCGTATGAGCACCGCGGGGAGAAGGTGACCTCGGTAGTCTACGACTTCTCGATTGTTAATCCACCAGCGGACATCGCAGCCCAGCTGGGAATTGCCGAGGATGACTTTGCCTATCACATCGTGCGCGTGCGTCAGGCCGATGAGAAGCCCATCGTTATCGAGTACACCTACATGCCCCTCGAGCTGATTCCGGGCCTTAAAAAGAAGGACCTGTACGGATCGGTCTACCGCTTTGTCCGCGAGCAATGTGGGCTGAAGATCTCGAGCTTCCACCGTACCATTCGCGCCGTGGCAGCAACCGAGGAAGAAGCCGAGCGCCTGGACACCAAACCTGGCTCTCCCCTGCTCGAGCTCAACCAGATTGGCTTTTTGGACAGCGGCGCGGCCTTTGAGTATTCGGTCTCGCGCAACGTTGGCGACCGCTTTGAGTTGCACAACGTAACGTTGGCATAGGTTTTTGTAGTCATGCGGGCGCTCGTTTTGAGCTGTTTGTGCAACGCCCGCGCAACACAATGGGGTATGAATATGTCCGATTTGATTAAACTGACGCCGATCTTCCACGAGAAGATCTGGGGCGGCCGCCAGCTCGAAACCGTATTTGGCTACGACATTCCCGAGGGTCCCATCGGTGAGTGTTGGGCCATCTCGGCCCACCCCAACGGCGACTGCCAGATTGTGGAGGGCCCGTATGCCGGCCACACGCTGTCGTGGCTGTGGGCCGAGCACCGCGAGCTCTTTGGCAGGTGCGAGGGCAAGGAGTTCCCGCTGCTCGTTAAGATTCTGGACGCCAAGGACGACCTTTCGATCCAGATTCATCCCAACGACGAGTACGCCGCCAAGCACGAGAACGGCAGCCTGGGCAAAACCGAGTGCTGGTATGTGCTGGACTGCGAGCCCGGCGCCACGATCATCGTCGGCCAGCGCGCGCATGACCGCGCCGAGGCCGCACAGATGATCGAGGGGGGCCGTTGGGACGACATGCTCAACGTGCTGCCTATCCACAAGGGCGACTTTTTCCAGATTGATTCCGGTACCGTGCACGCCATCAAGACCGGCACGCTCATTTTGGAGACGCAACAGTCAAGCGACGTGACATATCGCCTGTACGACTACGACCGTCCCGGCACCGACGGCAAACTGCGTCCGCTGCACATTGAGCAGAGCCTCGACTGCATCGACTTTGATGCTCAGGCTCCGACCGACGGCACGGTGGCCGCGCCCGAGGTGAACGGCGTAACCGAGCTCGAGTCTAACTCCTGCTACACCGTCGATCGCGTACGCGTCGACGGCAGCAAGACCTTGGAGCAGCGCTGGCCCTTCATGTGCCTGTCGGTCATCGACGGCGAAGGCACCGTCTGCGGCGACCCCGTCCACAAGGGAAGTCACCTGCTGGCACCCAGCACCGTCAGCTCCATTGACCTCGAAGGCAAGATGGAACTGATTATCAGCCACCTCTAGGTCGCGCCAACAACCGAAACCTAATAAGGGGCTCTCCCGACCATGTACGGAAGAGCCCCTACTCGTATCTATCTATCAGCCCACCCAGCTCTCCAGATCAAAAGCGAACGAGCAGAGCGACGTTCGCAAGCTGCAGGCCAAAACGCCACAAGGAAGAGGGCGCGCCGGGGGCTTTGGTCGATCGCGAGTTCCGCACGAGCCGGAGAGCACTTAATGTGCTCTCCGTGCGAGCAGGACTGTCCGAGCAGGCGACCAAAGCCCCCGGCGCGCCCGGTCAACCTCGCAGTTAGGCATTCAGCTTGACGATCGGCGCAAAGCCCTTCATAAGCTTTTTGGTCTGGCCGGTCTTTTCGAATTGGACCTCGATCATGTCTCCAGCGACCGAGATCACGGTACCCGTGCCAAAGGTCTTATGACTCACGGTATCGCCCGCGGCAAAGTCCTGCGACGCGCTGGCGCGATCGACCTTGCGCTCCACTGTTGGGGACACCTTGGACGACGGCTTTTTGGCTCGCGGTGCGCCCGAGCCAAAGGTCGAGGCAACGCGACCGGCGTCGGGCGAGACCCCACGATGGCGCTCGGTCCCGTAGCTGCTGCCGCCAAAGAAATCGTCGAAGCTCGATCCGCCGCGCGAACCGGAACCGCCGGTCGAGCGCGTATGCGAACCAAACACCTTGCCGCCATACATATCCGAACCCATGCCCGAGCCAAAGGTGCCGCGACGGTCGCCGCGCTTCTCCCAGCCCGTGCCCTCAAAACCAGCAGAACCGATACCGCTAAACTCGATATCCTCAAACGGAATCTCGTTGAGAAAGCGCGAACGCGGGTTGGCGGAGGTCGAACCGTAGGTGCGACGCGTGGCCGCATAGGTCAAGAACAGGCGCTTGCGGGCACGCGTGATGGCGACGTAGGCCAGGCGACGCTCCTCCTCGAGCTTGCCCGGATCATCGCTGCCGCCAAAGTCGTGCACGTGCGGAAAGATACCCTCCTCCATGCCGGCCACGAACACCGCCGGAAACTCCAGGCCCTTGGCGGAGTGGATGGTCATCATGGTAATGGCATGCGTCTCGCCGGCCAGGGAATCCAAGTCGGAGCGCAAGGCCAGCCACTCCATGAGTGCCGGCAGCGCCTTACAGGTGAGCGGACCGTAGGCACGCTCGATCTCGCCGGCATGCACGGCACCCGCCGACAGCTCCGTCGGCGCGGCATACGCGTTGCCTGCGATGGCGGCGGCCAGGGCATCCTGCGGAGACAGCGCCGGAGCGGCCAAGCCATCGAGCGGATTGGAGCCCGCGGCGTCACGGGCGCCGACGAGCGCCTCAAACGAGGATGCCGGGACAGATGGCCCCGGTTCGGGCGCAGACACGCTCACCACGACGGGCTCGGGCTCGGCGCCGGCAGGCACGTCGGCAACACCGGCTGCGCGCAGCTCTTCTAGGCTCTCGAGCGTACCCTCGATATCCTCGTGCGTCTCCTCAAATTCGGCGGCAACGCCCAGAAATTCCTGGATGTTCTCGGCGCGGCTCTCAGATTCCATGGTGCCCTCGGCGCGAAACGCCTGCAGAAGGCCCGTCTTATCGACGATCATCTCGACAACGTCCTTGAGCTCGCCGTCCATGCGGCGGCCCTCGCGCACCAGTGAGACAAAGCTCGACAGGCCGTTGCGCACCTTGGCGCTAAACATGCCGGTTTCGGCGCACGCGATCTCGCAAGCCTGGAAGAACGAGCAACGGTTGTCGCGTGCCAGCTGCTCGATCTTTTGGATTGAGGTGGAGCCAATGCCGCGGCGCGGTGTGTTGATGACGCGCTTGACGCTCATCTCGTCGGCCGGGTTCACGATCATCTTGAGGTAGGCCATGACGTCGCGAATCTCGGCACGGTCGAAGAATCGAGTGCCGCCCACGATCTTGTAGGGCACGCCCGCGCGCAGAAACATATCTTCGAGAATACGCGACTGGGCGTTGGTGCGATAAAACACGGCGATGTCGTCGTAACTCGTGCCTTTGGCATGCAGTTTCTCGATCTCACCGGCAATCCAGCGGCCCTCGTCGCGCTCGTCGCTCGCCTGGAAGGCCTGAATCTTCTCGCCATCGCCCTCAGCCGTAAACAGGCGCTTGTCCTTGCGCTGCGAGTTGTGGCGCACCACGGCGTTGGCGGCGTTTAGGATATGGCCCGTAGAGCGGTAGTTCTGCTCGAGCTTAACGGTCTTGCAGTTTTTAAAGTCCTGCTCAAAGTCCAAGATGTTGGTGATGTCGGCGCCACGCCAGCTGTAAATGGACTGGTCATCGTCGCCCACAACCATGAGGTTTTGGTACTTGGCGGCCAGAAGGTTGGCGATTTCGTACTGGACGTGGTTGGTATCCTGATACTCGTCGACGCTAATGTAGCGGAAGCGCTCCTGGTACTTGTCGAGCACCTCGGGGCGGGTGCGCAGCAGTTCGAGTGTGCGCACGAGCAAATCGTCGAAGTCCATCGCGTTGGCGGCGCGCAGGCGGCGCTCCAGCTCCAGGTAGACCTGCGCGGCCTTTTTGTCGTTGGGGCTATCGGCGGATTTGAGCATGTCCTCGGGGCCGATCATGGCGTTTTTGGCCGAACTGATCTTGCTGCGAATCATGTTGATGGGGAACTGCTTTTGCTCGATGCCGAGCGCCTGCATAATGTCACGCACCATGCGCTTTGAGTCATCGTCATCGTAGATGGTGAACTGACCGGTGTAACCCAGCAGGTCGGCGTCCTCGCGCAGCATGCGCACGCACATGGCGTGGAAGGTGCACACCCACATGCCGCGGGTACCGCTGGGAATGAGCGCCGTCAGACGCTCGCGCATCTCGGCCGCGGCTTTGTTGGTAAACGTGATGGCAAGAACCTGCCAAGGCTTAACACCCAGGTCGCCGAGCATATGCGCGATGCGGAAGGTCAGGACGCGGGTCTTGCCCGAGCCTGCGCCGGCGAGGACCAGCAACGGGCCCTCGGTGGTCAGGACGGCCTCGCGCTGGGCGGGATTAAGGCTGTCGATGTCGACGAGCGGCTTGACGGGCTTGGGTGCCGGCGCGGGAGCGTCGTAGATGTCGAGCGGAACGAGCTCGGGCTCCGGCGCAGCGGGGGCGGTGTATGCATCGAGCGGCACGGGTTCCGGCGCGGGCGGCACGGGTACCGCGGCGTTCTTTTCCCAGGGCAAGGGCTGGGTCATGGGCGACTCCTCATCTGACGGACGGCGCGCCTGCGGGCGGCGCCATAGTTTGAGCCGTACCAGTATACCGAGCCGCGCGGACACCGATGCAAATCACACCACGACTCCGTGCGCCGCGCTCTGGCCGCCGCGCAGCGTCAACCAAGTTACAGGCCGAGCATAGGCTCCAGAACAAAGAAGTACGCGAGCACCACGATGCCCAGAATAATGCGGTAGACGCCAAAGCACTTAAAGTCGTGACGGCGAACGAAGCCCATGAGCCACTTGATGGCAATAAGCGAAACCACAAAGGCCACGACGCAGCCCACGCCCAGAATGGCAATCTCGTTGGTGCCAAACGTACCGCCCTTAACGAAGTACTTGACCAGCTTGAGCGCGCTCGCGCCAAACATAACGGGAATGGCCAGGAAAAACGTGAACTTGGACGCCACCGAGCGCGTACAGCCCAGCAGCAGGCCGCCGATAATGGTAGAGCCGGAGCGTGATGTGCCCGGAATCAGCGAAAGCACCTGGAAGCAACCGATACCCAATGCGGTCTTCCAGCTCAGGTCCTCGAGCGTGGCGATGGATCCAAAGTCCAAATCCTCGTCATCGTCATTGTCTTCGGTAATATCCGCCGCAGGCGCCGCGAAGTGTGCACCGGCGGGACGCCCGCCCGCCACCACAGCACGCGAACCAAACGAATCGGCAAGAGCGGCGTTCTCGCGCTTACTCGCACGCCAGTTCTCAATCACGATAAACAACACGCCGTACACGATGAGCGCCAGCGCCACGACGGGAGCGTTATAGAAATGCTCCTCCATCCAGTCGTTGAGCGGCAGACCGATCGCCGCGGCGGGAATACAGCCAAGCACAATCTTGCCCCACAGCACCCAGGTGTCGCGACGACCCTCCTTGCCCTTGATGGGCGAGAACGGATTTAAGTCGTAGAAGAATAGAACGCAGACGGCCAAAATGGCGCCAAGCTGAATCACGACCAGGAACATATTCCAGAATGTCTCGCTCACATTCATCTTGACGAACTCGTCCACCAAGATCATGTGGCCCGTCGACGAAACGGGCAGCCATTCGGTGATGCCCTCGACCAGGCCCATGAAGGCAGATTTTAGAAGCTCGATGATATCCAAAGGGACCCCCTCGTTTGTCACCCGCCGATAGTTGTTCTGCGGACGGTTGCGGGCGATGTCCCATTATCAACCGTTCGGCCGCGGCCGCGCCCACCCTTACCAAAAATCTCGCCCGTTCACAGAATTGCGAGCGGTTAAACCGAAATCCTTGGGTATAACTGCAACAAGCTAAAGTGTCCGGCGGCCAACACGTCGTCCGATGCACGAGCCCCGTGCCCGTGCGATAGACCAAGGAGGAAACCATGAACGAGGGCTATACCAAGGTATTTGTTTCACTCGACGGTACTGAGCAGCAGGATTTTGTGCTCACACGCGCTATCAAGGTCGCCGCAAACAATGGCGCCAAGCTGATCATCGGTCACGTCATCGATTCCACGGCGCTCGAGAGCGCCGGTTCCTATCCGGTCGATCTGGTCAACGGCCTGGAGGAGGCCTTTAAGAACTCCATCGCCAAGCAGCTCGAAGAGGCCAAGGCTAATCCCAACATTCCCGAGGTCGAAGTCATGATTCGCGCCGGCCGTATTCGCGAGACGCTCAAGGACGAGATGCTCGACGTGGTCAAGCCCGATCTGGTGCTCTGCGGCGCTCGTGGCCTGTCCTCGATCAAGTATGCGCTCCTGGGTTCGATTTCGACGTTCCTGCTGCGCAACACCGACTGCGACATTCTGGTCGTGAAGTAGCGTTGCTCCCACCGGCCGCGGGACCTGCGGGGTTTCCTAAGGGCACGTCCTCGCCGCGTTGCGGCTGCGGGATGTGCCCTTAGGAAACCCCTCCCGGCCCCGCGGCCTTCGCAGCCTTACTTCAACGAGTTGGCTGATAAAAAAATAGCGTGCCGCCCCAAACGGGGCGGCACGTTTTGTTCGGGGCGGCACGTTTTTGTTTGGGCGGACGTCTGCCGCGTGCGTTACTCGAAGTATTGGAACTTGTTGGTCGAGAAGGCGAATGTTACGACAAAGCCTTCGCCGAAGTCGGATGCCGCGGTGACGTCGATGCCCATCTTGGAGCACAGGCGCGCCACCAGGTAGAGGCCGATGCCCGTTGCGCGCTTGGTGGTGCGGCCGTTATCGCCGGTAAAGCCCTTCTCGAACACGCGCGGCAGGTCAGCCGCGCTCACGCCGCAGCCGTTGTCCGCGACGGTAAGCTCGATGCGCTCGCTTGCCAGGCCCTCGTCCAGCAACGCACCCGAAAACACAATCTTCGCGCCGTCCTCACGCGCATATTTAATGCTGTTCTGAATGAGCTGGCCCAGAATAAACTCGAGCCATTTCTCGTCGGTGAACACCTCAAAGTCGAGGTTCTCGCACACCGGAGCCACGTGCGCCGCGATGAGCTCGCGTGCGTTGGCTTTAATCGCGCCCGTCACCAAGCTCTTGAGACCCCAGCGGCGAATCAGGTAGTCGCGCTCTACGACTTCCGAGCGCGCATAGTACAGCGCCTGATCGATATAGCGCTCCACGCGAGCCAGCTCACGACCCAGGTCATCCACGCGCGACAGGTCGTCTTCGCTGCCGTCCAGGTTTTCCAAAATCAGATGAGCCGCCGCCAGGGGCAGCTTGGCCTCGTGGACCCAGCTCTCGATATAGTCGCGGTAATCATCGGTCTGGCGCCGGCCTTCCGCCACCTCGTCGCAAGCGGCTTTGCCCACCCGGCGCAAGACCTCATATTCGAGCTCGCCCTCGGCATAGGTCGGGCATTGCACCATCTCCTGCACCCAAGCAGGGCTCCCCAGCTCCTCTGCCGCGCGCTCCAGCTGGCACAGAAAACGACGACGGCGCACGTACTCGATCACGATGCCCAGCATGCCAAAGATAAAGGACACACCGACCGCCACGACCACGATGGATGCCGGGGCGCCGGCGACCGTCAGTACAAAACAGCTCAGCAGAACGCCGCAGGTCCACACGGCAACGGGAAGCAGTGCATCTTTAAAGAACTTGGCAAACGACATAACCGACCCCTAGACCGAATAGCCTTGGCCGCGATGCGTCGTCAAATACCCCTTGATGCCGATTTTTTCGAGCGTGGTGCGCAGGCGGTTGATATTGACGGTGAGCGTATTGTCGTCCACGAAGGCGTCGGAGTCCCACAGGTCCTGCATGATAGCCGAGCGCGAGACAATCTTGCCCGCGCGGCCCAAGAGCAGCGAGAGGATACGCAGCTCGTTTTTGGTGAGCTCGGTACTGTCGCCGGTTGCCGTATTGGTGACCATGGAGCGGGCGAGGTCGAGCTCCAGCCCCTTGTGGACGAGCGTGCTGCGATCGCCCGCCGCCGCGGTGCGGCGCAGCAACGCATTGATGTGCGCCACGAGCACACGGGCGCTGTAAGGCTTGGGAACAAAGTCGTCCGCGCCAAGCGTCATGGCCATGACCTCGTCGATCTCGGTCGTGCGCGACGTGAGGACGATGATAGGAACCTCGGATTCGTGGCGAACCTCGTGGCAGATATGTTGGCCGTCCTTGACGGGAAGCGTGAGGTCAAGCAACACCAAGTCGGGCGCGGCGGCAAGGATATCGCGCGAGACATGCTCAAACGATTCGCAGGCCTCGATTTCAAACCCGGCGCGGGCAAGGATGTCGACAAGCTCACGACGAATGCGCTCGTCGTCCTCAACGACATAGATCAGCGCCATGGATTCCGCTCCCCTCTTGGTTGTCTTGCCCCATTATGACCGCGGAGCCGCAGGTGCGTGCCTCGCGAGGCACCAAGGTGACAGAACTGTTCGCGAACGAAAGCGTTTGGCTCGCCCCTCGCTCGCAACGGGAGCGAGGATCAAATGATTATTAAATCCCCGTCCCAGGAAAATCATTTAGCGGCGGGCACGGAGCTTTTCGTAGCCTTCGGCAAAGAAGGCAACCGTAGCGGCGTCGGACTCGACGGCGTCCGTCTCGGCGGCAGGGACCACGCCGTGCTCGTCACTCACCAGGAACAGCGCGCCCTTGAGCTGCGCGGGAATGTCCACGCGCGTGACCGGGATGCCCTTGGTCTGGGCCAGCTGCTCGATAAGCGTCGCCGTGCCACACAGGCACTCGTCCGCCGGTGCCACAAAGACCAGCTCGCCGTTGTTGACGGCGGCGAGCAGCTCGGGCGCCACGCCGGTTTCGTCGGCCTCGGAGCGGGCCTCGGCGGAGCGGGCACGCAGCGCCTTGGCCGAAGTATCGGCCAGCGGCTCGTACTCCCCCACCGTCATGGCGGCATTGCCGTTAACGTCGATCACCAGCATGAGCACGCCGTCGCGCGCGGTGTAATCGCCCTCGGCAAGCGACCACTCAACGTGCTGCTTGGCCCAGCTGAGCATGTTATGGGTGAGCGGCTCGCCCTGAACCAGGCGCTCGGACAGCGCACGAATGTGACGGTTGAGCATGGGCACCTTTTTGTTGGACATGCGCCAACGGCAGACAAGCGCGGGCTTGTCGAGCGTAAACTTCTCGACCGCCTCCTGATTGGCGCAAAAGTCCTCGTACGCACGCTGGTCCTCGGCATTGCCAAACAGCTCGGCATCATCCACAACGGCCATATCCAACCTTTCTCAAAAACATACACCGCACCGTTATACCCAAAAAAGCCGCCCGCACCAACCGGCACGGGCGGCAATAGATAGCTTTAGTTCGGGGCGAGCCAATACCGCTGGTGGAGCATGAGCCAGCGAGCCGGACCCAAGTGCCTCAGGTCGCCGCGAAAGAGGAACGACGCGTACTTCTGTACGCGAGCGACGGTTTGAGCGGCGAGATGAGGTGCTTGGGGCCGGCGCAGCGTCGAGCAGTTACGCGGTTTGGTAAAACCGCGTAACTATCATTAGTGGCGGAAGTGGCGGGCGCCCGTGAAGACCATTGCGATGCCATGCTCGTTGCAGGCCTGGATGCTCTCGTCGTCGCGCTTGGAGCCGCCGGGCTGGATGATGCAGGTCACGCCGTGCTCAGCAAGCACGTCGACGTTGTCACGGAACGGGAAGAACGCGTCGCTTGCGCAGGCAAAGCCGCCCTTCTCCACGCCCTCGCGCTCGCAGAAGTCCTCGGCGCGCTCGCAGGCAAGCAGTGCGGAGTCAACGCGGTTGGGCTGGCCCGGGCCCATGCCAATGCCTGCCTTACCCTTGGAGACCAGGATGGCGTTGGACTTGACGCCCTTGCAGACCTTCCAGGCAAACTCAAGCTCGGCCATCTCGGCATCGGTGGGCTTGCGGTCGGTGGGGAACGTAAAGGTCGCGGGATCCTCGATCACGTGGTCGACCTCCTGCACCAGCATGCCGCCGTCGATGGAGCGCAGCTCCACCTTGGCGCCGTGGTCCACGCCGCCGGTAGCCAGCACGCGCAGGTTGGGGCGCTTGGCCATGCGCTCGAGCGCCTCGGCGGTGTAGCTCGGGGCGATGATGACCTCGACGAACTGCTTGTTCTGATCGGCAAAGTGCTCAACCAGCTCAAAGGGAACCTCGCGGTTGCAGGCGATGATGCCGCCGAAAGCGCTCTTGGGATCGCAGGCAAAGGCGCGGTCGTAGGCAGCCGTGATTTCCTCGGCAACGGCGGAGCCGCAGGGGTTCTGATGCTTGAGGATCACGCAGGCAGGCTCGTCGAACTCGCGAACCAGGTTCCAAGCGGCATCGGCGTCCAAATAGTTGTTGTAGCTGAGCGGCTTGCCCTGAATCTGCTCGGAGCCCACGAGCGGGAACTGCGAGCTCGCGGAGTTCTCGCAGCCATCGGCAAAGCGGTAGACCGTAGCCTTCTGCTGAGGATTCTCGCCATAGCGCAGGTCGTCGACCTTCTCCAGCGAGACCTCGAGTTTGGCAAAGGTGTCCGCCACGTCGCTTGCCTGGGCAGCAAGCCAACGGGAGATAGCCGTGTCGTAGGCGGCGGTGGTCTGGTAGACCTTCACCTGCAGGCGACGACGGGTGGAAAGCGTGGTGCAGCCGCCGGTCTCGCGCATCTCGGCCAGGACGGCATCATAGTCGGCCGGGTCGGAGATGACGGTAACGCTCGCGGCGTTCTTGGCGGCAGAGCGAAGCATGGAGGGGCCACCGATATCGATGTGCTCGATGGCATCCGCGAAGGTGACCTCGGGGTTGGCGACGGTCTTCTCGAACTCGTACAGGTTGACGACGACCAGGTCGATCAGCTTAATGCCGTGCTGAGCTGCCTCCTGCATGTGCTGCTCGGAATCGCGGCGAGCCAGCAGCGCGCCGTGAACCTTGGGGTGCAGCGTCTTGACGCGGCCGTCCATCATCTCGGGATAGCCCGTGAACTCCTCGATGGGGGTTACGGGAACGCCCGCGTCCTCGATGGCACGAGCCGTGCCGCCCGTAGAGATGATCTCGACGCCAAAGTCGTCAACCAGCGTCCGTGCGAAATCGACGACGCCCGTCTTATCGGTAACCGAGATCAACGCGCGTGCGATCTTCACATCAGATCCCATGCAGTCCTCCTGTCTGGTACGCCGCCGTGCTCTGTGAGTCGGTGATACGTCGATCTGCAGCGCTCGCGCAGCGGCATTGAAAATACTGATTCAATGTAGCGCATCGAGCGCATCGATGCACCCCGTAACGGGCGCATGTGCAGAAAAAGCTTGCGAGCGGGGGTTGCAGGAGCGCCACTGGGCACGGTGAGTTGATGGAACACAGGGGCACCATAATTAGATGCCAATGGCGTGGTAGAACTGTGCTCGATATGCATCCGCAATAGAAAGAGGCACCATGGTCTCGCGGGTTCTCTACCGACCGTTTGATACCGAAGACTTCGACGCCATCGCGCTGATCTTGCAGCAGCTTTGGCATAACAATTCGGATAACGAAGAGTACAACCGCCTTGAGGCCGCGTGCGACCTCGCCTATTGCCTTTCTTCCTCGACGTTTTCGCAGGTCGCCGTAATCGACGGCCAGGCGCGCGGCATTGCACTCGCACGTGCGGGGCAAAGCAGCGGCGCCACCGTTAAGGAGCATTGGATGGATACCGAACGCGCATTGCTGTCGCAGATGCGTGAGCTGGAGCCCGATGCCTGTGCCGAGTATCTCTCGTTTGTGCGCGCCACCATTCGGACCAACAACCGCCTGCTCGAGAGCAGCCCACTGCCGCATGACAACGAGATCACGCTGCTTGCCGTGGATCGCGATGTCCACGGCCTGGGCGTTGGCTCGGTTCTGCTCGATGCCGCGGTCTCGCACCTGTCCTCGCACGGAGCGTCGAGAGCGCACCTGTATACCGACTCCAACTGCTCGTGGAAGTTCTACGAGCTGCACGGCTTTAAGCGCACGGCCACGCACCGCGCCAACCGCGAAGAGCGCCGCCACGACATGCCGCGCGAAAGCTTCCTCTACGAACTCGACCTGACAGCCTAAAACCGGCAGTTAAGGGAGTGTCCCCAAGTGCCGACATCCGGGGAAGTTCCTAAACTGCCGGCATAAAAAGAACGCCCCTAAGTGCCGTCCGTGGAGCAAGCAGCCCCACTCGAAAACTCACAGGGAAAGCGCATCCCAGAATTCGCCTAAATTGCGGGATGTGGTTTCCGGAAGAGAGCCTCTTGAGAAACTGCATCCCGGTTTGAGCGCATATTCTGGGATGCACTTTCCGAATGGCACGTCTGGCGGAAACTGTGACCCAGAATCGAGGCCCAGAGTGGGATGCGCTTTCCGAAATCATCCCATCGGGAAAGTCCATCCCGCTCTGCGCCTAAATAGCGGGATGCGGTTTCCGCGAAAGCTCGCCTTGGGAAAGCCTGCATCGCTTCTGAGCATAAAAATGGGATGGATCTTCCGGCAACAGCCGCCGGGGAAGACCCATCCCATGATTTGCGCTCGCTAGAACGTTCCGCCGCCGCCTCCGCCGACGCCGCCGCCCCCGCCGCCCGAGAAGCCACCACCGCCGCCGCCGCTCGAGCTATCGGAACTCGAAGCCAGCTCACGGATGCTCTCGTGATACACGCCATCGAACGAATCGAGCGGAGACTGGTTTCCGTAGTGATGGTAGTACCACCAGTAGCAGGGGTAATTGTCGTAGAAGCCGTCGGCCTCGCGCACCTCGGGCGGCACGGCCTCGGCAAGCTGACGCAGAACTTCCTTGGAAACGCCCAGCGCCGCACCCATCACCAGAAGTTTATTCCACAGCACCAGATCGCCGGGGACGGCTTCCTTTAGACGCGTGAAGTCCTCGAGCCAATGCTTGAGCGCCTTGCAGCGAGCCGCCACCTCGGCGCCCTCCGGCGTAAGGCGGCGGAACGTAAGGCCCACGCCAATACCCACCAGCACAATCGGCACCGAGATAACCGCGGCGACAATGTTCACCTGTGCGCCGTCGGTAAAGAAGATGGATCCCACGGGAACAAAGGCGATCAGAGTACCAAGAACCAGGCAAAACACCATTGCGACAATGCCGTCCGAGGCAACGTACTCGCTATCGGCCAGTTTGCCCTTAACGGTGCTCTGATAGTCCTTGAGCTTGTCGCCCACGGGCGTAGCGTGCTGCTTAACATAGTGTTGCAGCTCGTCAAACGTGCGCGAGCGATCGCCGTTCTCGTCGGGCTTAGCACCGGCAAAGAAGACCTTGAGCACCATGCGGTCAATGCCCTTGGCCGACTTCCAGCCCGCATCGCTCACCGTCACACGATACGTCTGCTCCTCTTTTTCGCGATGGAGCAGGCCCTTCTTGCCCTTGGTCGCGATTGCCTCCTCTAACTTGATCACGCGATCGTCGGTGAGCTTCATGAGCGTGGCGATATATGCCTGATCGGGCACCTCGTTCCAGCTCATGAGGGCCGAAAGCACGGCGGGATGGTCGGCCGAGGGCACGTCGCGGAAGTATTCGTCCTGGAACAGCGGTTTGGGCTTGCGCTTGCGCAACTTGAGCACGACGATTGTGCCGGTAAAGGCAACCGCCGCGACAACGCTAACCACGGCAAGTGCATTGGCGATCATGCGGGCGTGAGCGCGGCGGGCGTTGGCCTCCTCGGCCCACGCCTTCTCCTCGCTCAGAATTGTCGACATGCGTTCCTTGCCCGAGGCGGCGAGCTGCGGCACCCAATCGCTGGGGAAGGCGATGCGCGCCTCGGCGAATTCGCCCTGATGCACGCAGGGTATGGTATAGGTGACCATGGGCTCGTCCGCGTCGAGCGACACGTCGCCCGTGAGCGGACCGTGGCCCCATGCACGGAAGTTATCGCCCTTGACGGCCGCCGTTCCGGCAGCGGCATTTGCGAAGTAAACTTCCATCTCGACGTCATCGGAGTCCGCAGACCAGCCGTCGCCCACAAACTTCCAGTAGAGCTCGGCGGTATCGGACCAGTTCATAACCGCACCGGTCATGGTGTAGCTCACGTAATAGATCGCGCTGTCGCCGCTCTCGTGGGGGCTGAACACCTTGATCTTTACGCCGCCGTCGGACTGCTCAACCGTATAGACGCCGTTGTCGCCTTTGTTTGCATAGTCAACCCTGCTAAACGCGTCATCATCTTCCTCGACGCTCAGCACATCGACACCCGCCGTACCACCCTGCTGGTTGGTGCCCGTATTGATATCCCAATACACGCCGTTGATGTCGTCGTCGAAATCAAACTGGCGACCCTCGACAACGGTCAGCGATCCATCGGCCTCAACCGTGGCACCGATATAGGTTTGGGTCATGGAATACCCGTCGGCACGTGCAACGGCGGGCAACAGCAGCAGCACGCACGCGACGAGTGCGCAAATGGAAGCAAATCGCGCAAGCAGGCAGCGCTGCCGACAAGCATTGGCAACGGGGGCGTTCATAGGCACATCCTTTGTCTGTAAAACCAACAGCGCCATTGTCCCACGTTTGCGGGTACACATGACGAACATCTAGGCGACCGGAGCGCCAAACGGGATGAAAGTCATGCCTGCCGCCAGCAGCTAATCATTGGGTAGTCATTGGGGACGTTCTTAAATGACTAGTCATGAGGGACACCCTTGGCATGGCCCGCACCAGCAATAGATACCACTTCACAGCTCCGTCACAGGTGTAGCAGCTTTGTGTGGGCGCGACACGCGCTGATTGAGCCGCCAGCCGAGGGGCATAAAGCAGTTGAGCGAAACCGGTTTGCCCCTTTGCCGTTCGCTCGAGGATCATGTCCCCCTTTTCCGCGGAAACCCCGGCAGTTGCGAAGAGCTGCCGGGGTTTCTGTTGTCTAAGGTACTGAGTTGATCGACAGGAATCAAAGCACCGAGCCTGCGGCCCACCATACGCAATGCGGGGCCTCGACAACTTGCGGACCACAGTGACGCCTCCCCATCGCGCCCCGCGCTATACTCGTCCGCATGGATATCAACGCACGCAACATAGCAACGCCCGCCGCGAACGCGCCAACAACGCCGCCCGCCTCCGTTCCCGTACCTGTCGTGGGTCGCTTTGCCCCGTCGCCCTCGGGCCGCATGCACCTGGGCAACGTGTTCAGCTGCCTGTGCTCGTGGCTTTCGGCCCGCAGCCAGGGCGGCAGTATCGTGTTACGCATTGAGGACCTGGACGATCGCTGCAAGCGCCCGGAACTTGCCGCTCAATTGATTGACGACCTGGCCTGGCTAGGGCTTGAGTGGGACGAAGGCCCCTACTAC
Organism: Collinsella sp. SGI.095; assembly: GCF_050314535.1. Lineage (NCBI taxonomy): Bacteria > Bacillati > Actinomycetota > Coriobacteriia > Coriobacteriales > Coriobacteriaceae > Collinsella > Collinsella sp. SGI.095. Next base: position 20,548 of record NZ_JBNPNG010000007.1, on the reverse strand, counting down.
CAGCACGATCGCCTAGACCTGTACGAGAGCGCCTTGCGCCAGCTGCAAGACGCCGGCCTCACCTATCCCTGCTTTTGTACGCGTGCCGAGCTCCACGCCGCGAGCGCGCCGCATGCCAGCGACGGCACGCCCATCTACCGCGGCGCCTGTCGAAACCTTTCTGTCGAAGAGATCGCCCGCCGCAGCGTTCTGCGCGCCCCGGCCACGCGTCTGCGCGTGCCTACCGTCGATGACCTCGCCGGCGACGTGATCGAATTCGTGGACCGTACGTACGGCGCCCAATGCGAGGCACTCGCCACCGAGTGCGGCGACTTTTTGGTGCGCCGCAGCGACGGCGTGTTTGCCTACCAGCTAGCCGTGGTGGTCGACGACGCTGCCATGGGCGTCACCGAGGTCGTGCGCGGATGCGACCTGCTGGGCTCTACGCCCCGCCAAATCTATCTGCAACATCTGCTGGGACTTCCCACGCCGCACTACGCGCACATTCCGCTGCTCATGTCGCCGGACGGCCGCCGCCTTTCCAAGCGCGACCGCGATCTGGACCTGGGCAAACTACGCGCCCGCTTTGGCACACCCGAGGCGCTGCTGGGCTGGCTCGCCGGGCAAACGGGCATCGCGCCGGACACCACGTCGCGCTCTGCCGAGCAGCTGGTCGAGCACTTTAGCTGGAATGTCATCCGCGCGCACCGCGAGAACATCGCTGTAACGGCCGAGTAGCCAAATACCTCGCCCCTACGCAACGTCCCAGGGCTGGAGTTCGTCGCCCAAGCGAACGATGCAGTCGTAGAGCACGGTATGGCGCTCGGCAGGGTTGGCATCCCGATGAAAATGCCCGTAGTACCAGCGCTTGTAATCCAAGCGGTCTTCCAGCTCATCGAAAAATGCCGTAAGTCGGTCGACGTCGGGGCAATTCCAGCCAGGCCCCGGATAGAGCGTGGGCGAAAGCATGCGCGTAGAGCAGGTGTGGGTGACCACGTAGTCAACCTTCCAGCCCACGCCGTCGAGCTTTGTCCGCGCCTCCTCAAAGCTGCGCTCGTCCGGCAGCTCCTGTGGCCACCAGCTGGAATAGGGAATGCGGTATTCCTTATCCACGCTCGTGGCGCCGCCCATGGTAAAGATCGTTGAGCCGTCGAGCTCAAAAACCTCGCCGCGCGTCAGGCGCCGTATGGGAGAGGTATCCGACAGGCGTTGCGTTAGCCCACCGTGCCACAGCTCCATGGGACGCTCCGCCCAGTGATCGAAACGCTCGTGATTGCCGTCGACGAACAGCACGGTATAGGGACGCGATTCCAGCCAGGCGATATCGATGCATTCCTCGGCAGAGAAACCCCACGGAAAGCCAAAGTCGCCCGCGACAATCAGATGGTCGTCGCTCGTCAGACTATCCCCAAGATCCCAGTCGCGCAGCTTTTGCATGTCGACGCCGCCGTGAATATCGCCCGTCACATAGCCGTCATCGGATTACCACTTCCCCGTAAGTAGCTAGTCCACATTCTGCACGATCACTATGCCAACCGTTCCACCCCTTCCATCCCCTAGGGCTTACCCCTCGTTCTTCCATCCAAACGGATCAAGCACCCAAAAAATCAGATCGAGCACGCCGCCGGTCATCATAGCGCCGGCAAGGGCCATACAAACGTGCAGAGAACCGGCACTTCGGAGCACGTCGAATGGTCCCAGAACAGCCAACAGCGCGACCGCTGCGCCGACCACGCACAGCGCGAGGCACGGCCCCGCGTCCTTAACGCACTTCTTTGCGAGATGCTTGGTGTTATCACTCATTGCTATCGAGCTCCTTAGAGGGCCGTAGTTTGGGCACATGCCGCCGCGGCAGAGCAGGGCGGCAGGGTAAGTGTCACATGCCGTGCGGACATCAATGGAGAAACCACCTGCTCGACCAACCCTTAACGCCGTTTTGCACCGGCACTCCATCCCCCGCTATCGAGGTCTAATACTTTTCCGCGAAGTGAACGTCTGTTTTTGGACCCCTGAAGCATCCACTTTTTTCGTCAGCAAAATCGCAGGATTTCAGCATCGAAACCGCAGGAAACGTCACCTCTAAAGTGTCGATGCTTCGGGGGTCCGTTTTAGCTCGTTCACTTCTCGGAAAAGTATTAGACCTCGCTGCTAGCTACCCAGAAGGGCACCTCTTCCTTCCCCACAGCACCCAAAAACTCATCCAACATTAATCTTGGCTCAAGAATCGCTTAATCTATAACCTGCACTATAAAGTTCGACCAAGGGCGGGGCGGCGCCGCGCAACGCAGATCGCGAACGCAACGCTCGCGCCCGGGCAGATCGCCCGACGTCGCGCCCATCGAACGAAAGGACAGGTCATGGACGACCTCGAAAAAGTTGAAACCATCCGTACCAAGTGCAACGTGAGCTACACCGATGCCAAGGCCGCGCTCGACGCCGCCGACGGCAACGTTTTGGACGCCATCATTTGGCTCGAATCGCAAGGCAAGACCCAGACCACATCGGCGCACGCCGCCACCGAATCCGAGCCGGTCGATGAACCCTCGGCCGAGATGGTCGCCGCGCAGGCAGCCTACGAGAAGTCGAGCGAAAAGACTGACTTTTCCAAGAAGATGGACAGCGTGTGGGAGTACCTCAAAAAGCTCTTCCGCCTGAGCCTGGACACCAAGTTTATCGCCACGCGCCGCGACGCCATCATCCTCAACATTCCCATCCTGATCCCCATCGTCGCCCTGTTTGCCTGGGGCGCCACGATATGGCTCATGCTGATTGGCCTGTTCTTTGGCATGCGCTACCGCATCGATAGCGACGGCGACGTGCCCGGCAGCATCAACAACCTTATGAATCACGCCGCCGACGCCGCGGACGACATCAAGCAAAATCTGAACGACGACAAGTAATCGCAGACGGGGGCACACATGGCACAGATCCTGATCGTAGAGGACGAGGAGAAAATCGCCCGCTTTGTGACGCTCGAGCTGGAGCACGAGGGCTACCAGGTGGAGCACGCCGCCGACGGCCGCACCGCCGTGGACCTGGCGCTGGAGCGCGACTACGATCTGATTCTGCTCGATGTGCTGTTGCCGCAGCTCAACGGCATGGAGGTCTTGCGGCGTGTCCGCAAGCACAAGGATGTGCCGGTGATTATGGTCACCGCGCGCGATGCCGTGATGGACAAGGTTGCCGGGCTCGATGCCGGCGCCGACGACTACTTGACCAAGCCGTTTGCGATTGAGGAGCTGTTCGCACGGATTCGCGTGGCGCTGAAGCGCGCGGAGGCCGTGCGGACGGCTTCGGGCGTTGGCGGCGCCGGCGCTGGGGCGGGCATGGCGGGCGGCGCGGGCGGCGACGCCGCTGCGGTGCCCCCGGTCAGCGAGTCGACCAAGGCTTCCGTCGCGCCCTCCCCCGCCGCGCTCACCGTGGGCTCGGTCGTGCTCGACCCCGACCGCCGCGAAGTCACGGTCGGCGGCTCGCCCATCGCGCTCACGGCCCGCGAGTTCGACGTTCTCGCCCTGCTTATGGCACATGCTGAAACCGTGCTCACACGCGAGCGCATCGCGCACGAGGCGCTGGGCTACGAATACGTGGGCGACACCAACAACGTCGACGTGCACATCGCGCACCTGCGTGCCAAGATCGAGGACGCCGGCGGCGCCCGCATCATCCAGACCGTGCGCGGGGTGGGCTATGTCTGCCGTGCGTAACGCCGAGGCCAAGCGTGTCACCTCCATCGCCCGCGCCATCAACTGGAGCTATATATGGCGCCGCCTGATGAGCTACGTCTGGCTCGATCTGCTGCTGATGGTGATTGCGGCGGCGATCCTCGTCTATGGATACAACCAGACGCTACCCGAAGGCGCGTTTACCGCAGGATGGATCCCCAGCGCCGCCGTTCACGGCATGTCGCTGAAGCCCGCGCGCGACTGGGACCTGACAACGCTCACCTATACCGTCGAACTTGCTACCACCAAGACTTTCCCCCTCGCGCAGGACCTCGTCGCGCTATGGCCTCTCTACCTTGTCGTTGTGGGTTGGCAGGTCATCAGCGTGCTCAACATGCTCGGCGGCGCGAGGCACGTGCGTCGCACCATGGCACCGCTCAACGACTTGGCCCTGCGCGTGGACGAACTCGGCCGCATGCAACTCTCCGGCGGCAAGATGGAAACACTGGAGCAGGCCATCGAGCGCGCGAGTGTCGACTCGCCGAGCGTCACCACCGGCGACGCCGACCTGGCAAGCATCGAGGTCGCGCTCAACCGGCTGCTGCGCCAGATGCAAGAGGCCAAGCTGCAGCAGATGCGCTTTGTCAACGATGCTAGCCACGAGCTGCGCACGCCCATCGCGGTGATTCAGGGCTACGTAAACATGCTCGACCGCTGGGGCAAAGACGACCCGGACGTGCTGGCGGAATCCATCGCGTCCCTCAAGGCCGAAAGCGAGCATATGCAGGAGCTCGTGGAGCAGCTGCTGTTTTTGGCACGCGGCGATGCCGGGCGCACGGTCCTGCGGCGTGCGCATACCAACCTGGCCGCACTGGTCGGCGAGGTGTGCGAGGAATCGCAGATGATCGACGCCGCGCACACGTATCGGCTGGCTTTTGACGCTGCATTTGCCAACGATCCGCGCTGCGACGCACCTGTCGACGTGGCGCTTGTGAAGCAGGCTCTGCGCGTGATCGTGCAGAACGCCGCCAAGTATTCGAACGCGGGAACGACCGTCACGTTTGCCATAACTCCCGATACGGGCACGGGCGCGATCGACATAAGTGTTGAGGACGAGGGTATCGGTATGAACCAGGAGTCCGCAGCTCACGCGTTTGAACGGTTCTACCGCGCCGACAACGCACGCGATGCCGGCGCGCAGGGCTCGGGCCTGGGGCTTGCCATTGCTAAGTGGATTGTCGATAGCCATGGCGGCGCCATTGGCGTGACCTCGGTCGAGGGCGTCGGCAGCCGCTTTACGATTCGCCTGCCGCGGTAGGAAGCCCCCTCGGCATAAAAAAGGGATAGGGCCATGCGGCCCTATCCCTTTTTTCGTTATAGCAGCTTGCGCGCTACTCGCGACACAGGTGCACGGCGAAGCCGGCGAACTCGCGCTTAAAGTACACAAGCTTGGTGCCGCCGTCGGGCAACAGCACGCGCGACTCCTCGTTGACCTCGAGCCCGTGCTCGGCAAACCACTTCTCGGCAGCATCGATGTCGTTGACGGCAAAGCCTATGTGGCCCTTGGCGCCACGACCGTTCTGCTTCATGATCTCGACCAGCGAGTCGTTAAAGTACGAAATCGGGGTCTCGCTGACGGGCAGGCCCATCATCGTCGAGAACAGCTCCGCGATCTCCAGGGCGTCTGCCGGGTCGGTGGCGTTAATGCCCACATGGGCAACGCGCATGCCAAAGAGCTCGACCGGGTTGGCGTTCTGCTCGTTCATACAGGCAGCGCCTACTGAGCCATGACGTCGAGAACGGCCTTCTCGGCAGCGACGCGGTTCATGCCGGTCATAAAGGGCACGCCGCTCACGTACGGGCAGGTGAGGCCCTCGGGGGCAACGGTGGTGGCGATCAGCAGGTCGGCGCCCTCGTCGCAAGCGTCCTTGGCCTCGGAAATGGCGCACTGCACGATCTCATACTTGCCGGCGTAACCGTTGGCGTCGAGCATGGTGGCGACCTTCTGGGCAACGAGCGTGGAAGTAGCAGCGCCAGCACCGCAAGCCAAAACAATCTTCTTCATAGGTAATGTCTCCCTTCATGGTTTACTTTAGGTAAGTGTACCGCAGCGAGCGATGGCGCTCGGCCTCGATACACTTTTGTGCCAGTTTGCTTGCACGCTGCGTATAATACATCTAGTACGTTTTGTCATACCGCTTGTTTTACGAGCGACCGAGGAGCTCAATATGCCCGATTCCCGCACACTCTGGACCGTCGTCGTTGTCATCTGTATCGCCGTGTCGCTGCTCTTTAGCATCAAAAAACGCACCACGTTTAAACGCCTGCAGCGGCTCATGGCCGCCAAACAGTGGGACGAGTTCGATCGTTTGCTCGACGGCAAACTCACCAGCATGCTGTACCCGCGCTACAACCGCGACTACCTGCGCCTGAACTCCTATCTGCTGCGCGAGGACCACGAGCGCGCCGACGAGATGTTTGACCTGCTGCTGGGGCTCAACCTGCCCAAGATGCAGCGCGTCGATCTAGTGATCAAGGCCTTTAACTACTACGTTGGCCAGGAGGACCGCAAAAAGTCCAAGGAGCTGCTGCACGAGATCAAGGGCTTTGAGGGTGGCCAAGCCGAGGCAGTCGCGCACGAATGCCAGCTGATGTACGACACGATGATCCTCAAGCGCCACAACGACATTCCCGAGCTGGAGCGCATGCTCGAGGATGTCGGCAACGACCCGGTCAAGCGCTGCCGACTGGAGTACCTGCTGGCCCTGCAGTACCAAAACAAGGGCGACGAGGCAAAGTTCCAAGAGTTCCTCGAGAAGTCGGGACAACACTCGATGGCCGTCAACGCGTAACGGACGGCTTGTGCTAGACTTCTAGTCTTACGGGGGCGTGGCGGAATTGGCATACGCAGGAGACTTAAAATCTCTCGCCGCAAGGATTGTGGGTTCGAGTCCCACCGCCCCTACCACGTATTGTTTACGAGCCCGTGTCCCTTTGGAATGCGGGCTCGCTTCTTTTGGACACCGTCAAGCCTCTAAGAAGTTGCGGTGGAATAGTTCCTGTTTTGGCAGTTTATCAGCCCATTTAGGAACTATTTCACCGCAACTTATGAGGGGATAGTTAAAGGACGCTGAGGCTGGGGGTCCAGGCGATGGTGGGGGTCGCGCCGTCGAGAACCTCGTTGATGGTGGCGGCCATTCCGGCGAGCAGACTGTTCTCGCTTACAGTGAGCGCGTCGTAGCCGCCGGCTCGCATGAGCTCGCGAATCACCACAGCACCAGCCAGGATCACGCCCGCACGCTTGGGTTGCACGCCTGGCAACGCGGCGATGCCCGCGACATCCAGCGAGGACATGCGCTCGATAGCGGCCGAAACCTGGTCCAGCGAAAGCTCGCGCAGGTGCACAAAACTCGAATCATACGGCTCCAGCTCGTGAACGAGCGCAACGAGCGTGGTGACGGTGCCACCCACCGCGACCAGGCGCTCGGCTCGCTCAAAGTCGACAGGCAAGCTCTTAAAGTAGCCCGCAAACTGCTCGTTTGCCCACGCGCCAGCGGCGGCAAGCTCGCTGCCCGTTGGCGGCAGCGCCGAGAAAAACCGCTCCGTCACGCGGCGACAGCCGATGTCCAGCGAGCGCGTTCCCTCCAGCGCAAAGACCCCACGCTCCGGCGCATAGACGCCCGTCGCGAGCTCCGTGGATCCGCCACCCGAATCGGTAACAATGATGCGCTCGCCGGTAAAGTCGTGCGCCACGCCAAAAAACGTCAGGCGCGCCTCGACCTCGCCCGGAATCACCTGCGGCTCGAGCCCCAGCTCGCGCAGGCCGTCCAGCAGCAGCGTGGCATTGGACGCATCGCGCGCGGCGCTCGTGCACGTGGTGCAGATGCACGCGGCCCCAAAGGCACGGGCCTCGTTCACAAACATTCGGCACGCAGCGAGCACGCGCCCAACGGCCGCCTCGCAAAAGCGCCCCGTTGCGTCCACGCCCTCGCCCAAGTCGGTAATCTCGGTATGCTTGGACGATTCCACGATCGCCCCGTCCTCGACCTGGGCCAGCACCAGTCGCGACGACACCGTTCCCAGGTCAATCGCCGCCACCTTATATCGTTTGCAATTCGTCATTGCGGCCCCCCTCCGGGCGCTACTCGCCATTGGACACGACTGTCTGGCCCTCGACGCCGTTAAATCCAAACAGCATGTCGAGCGTCTGGATGTACCACGGCGCGTCCTTGCCGACCTCTTCGATTTCCTTGGCAACTTCGCTGGCCTTCTTGGCGTTCGACGACTTCTTGCTCGACGAGGTATCGGAATCGTCGTCCAGGCCCTGCACTTCAATCCTCTTCTCGCCGGGCATCACCAGACCCAGGTCCTCGGTCGCCGCGTCCTTAATGCCCTCCTCCGAGAGCAGCTTGTCGACGCTTTTTTGCAGGTCGTCATTATATTGCTCGCGAATCTCGACCTGCTTGGCCAAGATGTCGCTCGAGCGTTTTGCCACATACAGGTCGCGCACCGGGAAGTACAGGCTCACGAGCGCCAGGGCGACGACAATGCCAACAAACAGCCCTCGCTGGGGACCGTGGGTAAAATCATAGATTGCCTTGACCACCGCGTTATCGTTGGCGTAGTGCATAAAGTCCGAGCCCGAAAGACGGCTTGAGGGACGGCGCGGCTTGTCGGACGCCTGGGTCGAAGGGCGCGACGCATGCTTGGAACGCGATGGGCGCACCGGACTGTCCGAGGAACTATTTGGCTGAGCATTGGGATGCGAAGTCGCCGGCGAGCTATACCTGGAGCGATCAGCGCCAGCATAACCAGACCCGCCAAGCTGCACCGAATGCGCACGGCGAGGTGACGGTTCGCGCGAACCGGCGGAATAGTGCCTGTTGTCGTAAATCTGATCCATGTGCGCCTTGTGCGGTTGAGGTTTGTTTGCGCTAAGTCCTTTAGTTATAGCACGCGGGCGGACCAGCCGGACGAGCCGTAGGACAAATCCATTACTCGAGCGCGCGTGGTCGCCAACGGGCAAGTCGACGGGGCGCCGCCCTTACGCCCCGCCGACCAACACCGTGTCCTACTCCTCTGCCTTTGCGGCATCCCACAGGTCGTTGAGCCCGTGGGTCGAAAGCTCGGCAAGATCAACATGGGCATCGGCCGCCATCTGCTCCATTGCGGCCCAACGGCGGCGGAACTTGGCCGTGCTGGCGCGCAGGGCGCTCTCGGCGTCGATGCCCTCTTTGCGCGCAACGTTGACCAGGGCAAAGAGCAGGTCGCCAAACTCCATCTCGCGCTCGGGTGTTCCGGGCTCCTCGGCCTCAAACTCGGCACGTTCCTCGGCGACCTCGTCCCACACATCTTGGACGGTCTCCCACTCAAAGCCCACGGCAGCCGCCTTGCGCGAAACCTTCTGAGCCTGCATCAGCGCCGGCAGATGCGTGGGCACGCCGTCGAGCAGGCCCTCGGGCGCAGCATCGCCCGCCGCCACGGCCTGGTCCTTGGCGGCTTTCTCGGCAAGTTTGACCTCGTCCCAAATCTTGAGCACCTCGTCGGAGCTGCCGGCGTCCACATCGCCAAACACGTGCGGATGGCGGCGAATGAGCTTGGCGTCGATATCTCGCGCCACGTCGGCCAGCGTAAACTCGCCGGCGTCCGCCGCGATCTGCGCATGCAGCACGACCTGCATGAGCACATCGCCCAGCTCCTCGCGAAGATGGGCCGCGTCATCCGCCTCGATGCAGTCGAGCGCCTCGTAGGCCTCCTCGATCATGTTCTTGCCAATGCTCTGGTGCGTCTGCTCGCGGTCCCACGGGCAGCCGTCGGGCTGACGCAGGCGCCAGATAGTCTGTACCAGATGTTGTAACTCGGCCGATGCATCGACCAGCGTGGACAGGTCGCGCGAACCTTCGGCATTTTGCTGAGCCATGTGCCCGGCCATGGTTAGTCCTCCTCCATGATCACATGGCGGAACGCGCCGCCCTCGTAGATACCATAGCTGTGCGTGCCGTCCTTGGGGATGCTCACGCTACCGGGATTGAAGAGCCACAGACCCGGGTGCGCGGTGCTTTCCTCGTTGACCTTGACGTGCGTGTGACCGTAGACGAGCGCGGAGCCCTCGGGCAGCGCGGGCGCGTGATCGACGCTGTTGTGCATGCCGGCGCCAAAGACGTGGCCGTGCGTCAGGAACAGCTCGCGGCCGACCTCGTCGAACAGTGTGGCGTAGTCGGCCATGACGGGAAAGTCGAGAACCATCTGGTCGACCTCGGCGTCGCAGTTGCCGCGCACCGCGATAATGCGGTCGGCCAGGGCGTTGAGCAACGGAATCACGCGTTTGGGAGCATAGTCGCGCGGCAGGTCGTTGCGCGGACCGTGATAAAGCAGGTCGCCCAGCAGGACGATGCGGTCGGGCTGCTCGGCTTCGATGGCGGCGCGGAGGCGCTCGGTCCAATATGCCGAGCCGTGGATGTCAGAAGCGATGAGGTATTTCATGGAGGTCCTTTCGGGGTGGGGTTGACGTGGCCGGGCGCGGAATGTCGCCACCAGCCGCGTTATTCAAATCGCAGTGCCGCGCTCTGGGCCGCCTGCATCACGCGTTGGAGCGGCACATTGTGCTCACGGGCAAGGCGGGCGCAGTCTTCGTACTCGGGCGCCGCACGCTCACTGCCGTCGGGCAAGGTGGCCACCTTGACGGACACCTCGCCCCACGGCGTCGTTACGCGCTCAAAGTAGCGCGGCAGGCAAACGCGCTCCATAACCTGGCGGCGGATGCCATTGGTCGTGGTTTCCAAAAAGATGATCGTCTGCAGGCGCTCGATATCCTCGTGGGTGCAGATTACCTGCAACTGCCAGCCAGGGCGGCCTTTCTTGCAATAGAGGGGCAGCCAGTGCACCTCGCGCGCGCCGGCCTCGCGCAGGCGGTCGGAGGCGTAGGCGAGCACCTCGGGCGACGCGTCGTCGATGTCGCACTCCAGCTTGACGATGGTTTCGGGCGCATCGGTCTCGCGGGACAGCGGAGATGTAGTTCCACGTTGCATACGGTCCGGCTCCTTTCCGCACGGGCTCGTTTTATTCACCCAAACGCTAGCACATCGCGAGCGGCGCAAGTGTGGCGGCGCGCGATGAGCGCGATTTTCCTTGTCTGCAAGAACCGACACTCCACCGCCTCGGCCAAACATGTACATCAGCCTCCAAACATGTCATTTTTTGTCAGTTTTGGAGGCTGAGGTACATGATTCGAAGCAAGGCCGATGTCGCGAGCCCGCCCTTATGCGCTGCCCGTCCTTTCCAGTCGATTTCGGCCCACGGCGCGCACATCGCACTGGGGGCCGCGCCGTTACAATGGAGCAGATTCGCTTGACGTAAAGGAGCCGCCATGCCTGCTTGCCCGCTGGTCGATTGCCATACTCACACCTCGTTTTCGGACGGACACGCCTCGTTTGAAGACAACGTCCGCGCCGCTGCTGCGGCCGGTTGCCGCACCATGGTCTCGGCCGATCACCTTACCCTGCCTGCCAGTATGGATGCCACCTGCGAGGTGCAGGTTGTCGAGGGCGACCTGCCGGCGCATCGTCTGGCTTTTGAGGATGCCCGCAAGCTTGCCGCGCAGATTGCGCCGGAGCTCGAGCTTGTCTATGGCTTTGAGTGCGATTGGTACGAAGGCTGCGAGCCTTTGGTTGAGCGCTGGTCCCGGGGCGCCGTCGTACGCCTGGGCAGCGTGCATTGGATTGGTAACCCGGGCAATATCATGGCAGGCGCTGCGGGCGCGACGGGGACAGAGGGCGTCGCACGCCCCGATACGCCCGACTCACGCTGCGGCTGGATCGACGACGACACCAACCTGCACGTTTGGGAAAACTTAGGCGTGCGCGGCGTGTGGGAGCGCTATGTCGATGACTGGTGCCGCGCCTGCGAAAGCTCGCTCAACTTTGATGTGATGGCTCACCCCGACCTGGTCATGCGCTTTTCGAAGGAAGGCTTTGCGCCCGATTTTGACCCCGCACCGTTTTGGCGGCAGATGGCCGAGTGTGCGCACGATACGGGCCGCCGCGTTGAGGTCTCGACCGCCGCACCGCGCAAGGGGCTCGACGACTACTATCCCGCGACCGGCCTTTTGCGCTGCTTTGCCCATGCTGAGGCGCCCATTACCTTTGGCTCGGATGCGCACCGCGCCTGTGATATTTGCTGGAATATCCGCGAGGCCCAAGCCCATGCCTACGACTGCGGCTACCGAACCTTCGACATCCCCCACCCCACCGGCGAATGGGAGTCCACACCCCTCGCCTAGCCATCCCTTCATAAGTTGCGGTGAAATAGCTCCTATTTATAGCCCTAAGACCGTCAAACAAGAACTATTCCGCCGCAACTTCTATGGTCATCGGGGACGTTCTTTAACGACTAGTGGCGGCGGGCGTTGAGTTCGCCGGCCAGCTCGTCGAGGGTAATGCCGTAGCGCTCAAGCGTCACGAGCAGGTGGTAGACCAGGTCGCCAGCCTCGTAGCGAATGTGATCATGGTCGTTATCCTTGCAGGCCATGATCACCTCGCTCGCCTCCTCGGCAAGCTTCTTGAGCAGCTCATCCTCCACATCGGTCAGCAGTCGGGCGGTATAGCTTTCCTGCGGCGACGCATCGCGACGACCGTGAATCACCTCGGCCAGCCCCGTTAGCGTCTCGCCGATATTTCCATCCTGAACATTTGCGGTACGCACACCCATGGTTCAATCCTTTCTGGTCGGCCAAGCGCCTGGTCGAGCGCCCGCCCTACGCGAGTTTCTTAAAGAAGCAGGTACGGTTGCCGGTATGGCAGGCCGGACCCGGCGAGTCGACCTTGACCAGCAGCGTATCGCTATCGCAGTCGGCCCAGAGTTCGCGAACCTCCTGCATGTTGCCGCTCGTCGCGCCCTTGTTCCAGAGCTCCTGGCGACTGCGGCTCCAAAACCACGTGGTGCCGGTCTTGAGCGTCAGCCCCACCGACTCCTCGTTCATCCAGGCAACCATGAGCACCTCGCCGGTGTCATACTGCTGAACCACACAAGGAATCAGCCCGCGGGCGTCGTACGCAAGCTTTGAAGGATCGGTTATCTCTTCCATTTCTCTCCCCAAATTCAAACTTCGCAGGTCGGCGAGGGTTGTCCAGGTGCCGCAGGTTGCCGCGAAAGAGGAGCGACGCGTACTTTGGTACGCGAGCGACGGTTTGAGCGGCAAGATGCGGTGCCTGGGCAAGCCGCAGCATTAGAAGTCCAGCCTCACAGGGATGCCCTGCGAGGCCATATACTCCTTCACCTGGCGAATGCTGAAGGTTCCAAAGTGAAAGACGCTCGCCGCCAGCACGGCGTCGGCCTCGCCCTCGATCACGCCCTCGGCAAAATGCTCGAGCGTGCCCACGCCGCCGCTCGCGATGACGGGGATTGGCACCGCGCGGGCCACGGCGCGGGTGAGCGCCAAATCAAAGCCGGCCTTGGTGCCGTCGCGGTCCATGCTGGTGAGCAAGATCTCGCCGGCGCCGCGACGAGCCGCCTCCTCGGCCCACGCCACCGCGTCGATGCCCGTGGCGTTGCGACCTCCTGCGGTAAAGACCTCCCACTTGTCGGCACCGGATGCGCCGGGCAGGCCGACGCGCTTGGCATCGATCGCCACGACCACGGCCTGGCTGCCAAACGCCGCGGCAGCCTGGCTAATCAGCGACGGATCGCTCGCGGCCGCCGAGTTGAGCGACACCTTGTCGGCACCGGCGGCAACCATGGTGCGCATGCCCGCCAGGTCGCGAAAGCCGCCGCCCACGGTATAGGGAATGGCGAGCTCCTCGGCCGCGTGCGCCGCCATCTCGATGGTCGTCGCACGGTTGTCGCTCGTGGCGGTAATGTCCAAAAATACGACCTCGTCCGCACCCTCGCGGTCGTAGGCGCGGGCCAGTTCCACCGGATCGCCCGCATCGCGCAAGCTCACAAAGTTAACTCCCTTGACCACGCGGCCGTCCTTGACGTCCAGACAGGGAATTACGCGCTTGGTAAGCATGGGCTACTCCTCCCCTCGGGCGGCGGCCAACGCCTGGGCCAGCGTAAAGTTGCCCTCGTAGAGCGCACGGCCGGTAATGGCGCCTTCAATCGCGCCCTCACCCACCGCGGCCAGTGCGCGGATGTCGTCGAGCGTCGAGATGCCGCCCGAAGCCACGACGGGAAAGCCCGCGACCTCGGCCACATGGCGATACGCCGCCACATCGATACCCGTCTGCATGCCATCGCGCGCGATGTCGGTATACACCAGATGCTTAAAGCCCAGCTCGGAAAGCTGCGCCACGGCATCGTCGAGCGCCACACCTGCGCCGTCGCGCCAGCCGTTCACCTTGACCTGACCGTCGCGCGCGGCGATGTCTGCCACCAGCAACTCGCCAAAGCCTTGGGCTGCCACTTCGGCAAAACCCGGCTCGGTCACCAGCACGGTGCCCAGCGCGATACGGCATGCGCCGTAGCCTGCCAACTCGTCGATGCGCGCAAGCGAGCGGACGCCGCCGCCCACGTCCACGGACAGACCGTCGACGCCGCAGATGGCCTTAATCGCCGCCGAGTTGGCAGCGCGTGCGCCCTCGTCCTCGCCAAAGGCAGCGGACAGGTCGACGACGTGCACCCAGCTCGCGCCCTGTTCGGCAAACGTGCGGGCAACGGCCACGGGATCGTCGGAATATACCTTGCAGCGGCTGCGGTCACCGCGCTCCAGTCGCACGACCTTGCCGCCGATCAGATCGATTGCGGGAAACAGGATCATCGGCCAACCTCCTCGACGATGCTCACAAAGTTCTTAAGGATGCGCTGACCCAGCGCGGAGGATTTCTCGGGATGGAACTGGCAGCCCCACACGTTGCCATGGCGCACGATGCACGGGAAGCTCCGCGTATAGTGTGTGCACGCCAGCACATCGGCGGCATCGGCGTCGTCAGCCACCGCGTAGCTGTGGGTGAAGTACATGTTGGCACCCTCGGCAAAACCGGCAAGCAGCGGATCGGCCGCACCGGCGGGCGTCATGTGCACCTGGTCCCAGCCCACGTGCGGCACCTTCAGGCGGCTCGACTCCAAGCGCGTGCACGAACCGCGCATAATGCCCAGGCCATCGACCCAGGGACCGCCAGCCTGCTCGGGGGCGCTGCCGTCGGCGACCGCGCCCTCGTCCGCAGGCACGCCCTCGTTGCCGCGCTCAAAAAATAGCTGAAGGCCCAGGCAGATGCCGAACAGCGGGGTTCCGGCGGCGACGGCGTCGAGCACCGCGTCCGCCTCGCCGCTCTGGCGCATAAAGGCGATCGCGTCATAGAACGCACCCACGCCCGGGATGACCAGGCCGTCGGCGCGGCGGATCTGCTCCGGATCGTCCGACGTGCAGGCGGCGGCACCGGCGCGCACAAGCCCGCGCACGACGCTCGACAAGTTGCCCTTGTGGTAGTCGACCACCACGATCTTCGGTTCGCCCACGCGACCCTCCTTTTTCCCATTCAAAACCTGCCAAAAAGGGACAGGTTTATTTTGGTCAGTTAAACGTTCACCCACCGTATGAGACAGCATTTCCGCAGATAAAACCTGCCAAAATAAACCTGTCCCTTTTTGGCAGGCTACAGTGAGCCCTTGGTGCTGGGGATGCCCTGCACGCAGGGATCGAGCTCGCAGGCGTGGCGCATCGTGCGGCCCACGGCCTTAAAGGCGGCCTCGATAATGTGATGCGAGTTACCGCCTGCGAGCTCGCGCACGTGCAGCGTGAGCTTGGCATCGCGCGCAAAGGCATAGAAGAACTCGACGGCCAGCTCGGTATCGAAGCTGCCCACACGTTCGGTCGGCACGGGCAGCTCGCAGTAGGCCTGGCCGCGACCCGAAATGTCCACGGCGGCCATCACGAGCGTCTCGTCCATGGCAATCGCCGCGTCTGCAAAGCGCGTAATACCCGCCTTGTCGCCCAGCGCTTGGCAAAACGCCTCACCCAGCACAATGCCCGTGTCCTCGACGGTATGGTGCGCGTCGACCTCCACGTCGCCTACCGCATGCACCGTCAAATCAAACAGGCCATGGCGGCCAAAGGCGTTGAGCATGTGGTCGAAAAACGGTACGCCCGTCGAGATATCGCACACGCCGCATCCGTCCAGGTCGAGTTTGACAACAATGTTGGTCTCCCCCGTCTTGCGGGTCACCTCGGCATAACGGCTCATCTACATCTCCTCCTTCACCAGCGCGGCAAACGCAGCCAGCACCTCATCGTTTTCCTGCGGGGTGCCCACGGTAATGCGCAGACAGTCCGCAAGCCCCGGCGCGTAGCTAAAGTCGCGCACCAAAATCGAATACTCGTCGCGCAGGCGCTCACGCACGCGCGTAGCATGCGGCGTGCGCACGAGCACAAAGTTCGCCGCACTCGGCCATGCCTCCACGGGCAGACCCCCGGCAGCCATTGCGCGCAGGGCACACAGTTCGCGCTCGCGCTCGGATGCGACCTGTGCCACCACGGGCGCATACGCATCGCGGGCGCGCACGCAGGCAAGCGCCGCCGCCTGGCTCAGCACGTTGACCGAATAGATCTGGCGAATCGCCGCGAACACGTCGATGACCTCGGGCGCCGCAATCACATAGCCCAGACGCGTGCCGGCGGCGCCAAACGCCTTGGACAGCGTATGCAGGATCACCAGGTTGGGATGCTCGGCGATAAGTCCCTGCGCTGTGGTGGCCGCACCAAACGAATCATCGGCAAACTCCACGTAGGCCTCGTCGACCATCACCACGCCGGGGCACGCATCGCACAGGGCCGCGACAAAGTCGAGCGGTGCCACGTCGCCCGTGGGGTTATTGGGCGAGGTCACGATTGCCAGGTTGCACTCGGGCGCCGCCGCGAGCACGGCAGCCTGGTCGAGCTCAAAGGTCGCGGGGTCTCGCCACACGTCGCGCACCTCGGTCTGGCAGAGCGACGCAAAAAACGCATACTCGCTAAAACACGGCGGGCAGTTGAGCAGGGTCCGCCCCGCGCCGCCAAACGCCAGCAGGTAGTTATAGAGCAGCTCGTCGCCGCCGTTGCCCACGCAGATATTCTCGCGCGCCACGCCATGCCAAGCGGCAAGCTCGTCGCGCAGGTCACAGGACATGGGATCGGGGTAGCGGTTGAGCGGCGTGGCAGCCAGGGCGGCGTCGACCGCCTCGCGCACGCCAGCCGGCACGGGATAGGTGTTCTCGTTGGCCGAAAGGTTGATGCGCGTGGGCGTAAAGTTGGGATTGTAGGGCTCAATGCCAGCCAAGTAGGGCTGGACGAGCTCCTTCATGCGAGACGTCAGCTCGGCCATATTAGGCCTCCTCGCCGGTCGCGCCAGCGCCATCCGCGCTTGCAGCCGCTAGGTCCACACCCTCGGCGACCGTCGCCACGGCGTCGCCCGGCCAGGCGACCTTGGTCAGGTCGGCCGCGGCCAGAGACTCAGCACTCACGGCACCCTCGCCCTGCTCCAGCACACGGCGACGCAGTGCGGCGGAAAGCGCGTGTGCCCACAGGCCCTCGGCCTCGGCCAAACGCTGCGTCGCGGGAGCGTCCGAGAGCAGGCCCTCGGGCGTATAGCAAATGACGCTCGAGCGCTTGACGAATTCTTCGACCGAAAGCGGGTTGGAGAACATGGCCGTGCCGCCGGTCGGCAGCGTGTGGTTGGGGCCGGCAACATAATCGCCAAGCGGCTCGGAGCTCCAAGCGCCCACAAAGATGGCGCCGGCGTTGCGAATGCCGCCGAGCAGGCCCATCGCATCCTTGCAGTGCAGCTCCAGGTGCTCGGGCGCCACAGTGTTCACCGCCTCGACGGCAGCAGCCATATCGGCGGCCACCACGATGGTGCCCTCGTTGTCGAGCGAGGCGCGCGTGATCTCGGCACGCGGGGACTGTGCCACCAGAATGTCGATACCCGCCTCGACCTCGCGCGCAAACTGCTCGTCACAGGTCACCAGATAGCAGGCTGCTAGCGGATCGTGCTCGGCCTGGGCCATCAGGTCGGCCGCGACCACCATGGGCTTGGCCGTGGCATCTGCCAGCACGCAGACCTCGGAGGGGCCGGCGACCATGTCGATGCCCACGTCGCCCGAGACAATCTGCTTGGCCGCGGCAACAAAGGCGTTGCCCGGACCGGTGATTTTGTCGACGCGCGGAATGGTCTCGGTACCGTACGCCAGCGCGGCCACGGCCTGGGCGCCGCCCACCATATAGATTTCGTCCACGCCGCCGAGCTTTGCCGCGGCGAGCGTGTAGGGGCTGATCAGGCCATCTTTTTGCGGCGGGGTCACCATGACCACGCGCTCGACGCCGGCGACCTTGGCGGGAATGGCATTCATGAGCACCGTGGAGGGATACTGCGCGCGACCGCCCGGCACGTAGATGCCGGCCGCCGCAAGCGGGGTCACCTTAACGCCGAGCATGGTGCCATCTGCACGCGTGGTAAACCAGCTCTGCTCGACCTCGCGCTGGTGGAACTCGCGAATCTGGCGCGCAGCCTTCTCGAGCGCCGCGACAAAGGCCGGATCGAGGCCCTCGAGCGCGGCATCGATCTGTTCTTGCGGCAGACGGAAGCCCTGCAGCTCTACACCGTCAAAACGCTGACAGTAGTCGCGCACCGCGGCATCGCCGTTGGCGCGCACGTTGGCCACGATATCGCGGGCGGCGTCGACGATGTTTTGCGGCAGCACGCCCTTGCGGTTGAGCTGGTTGGTAACGAGACGCTCACCGGGAGCAAGCTTGATAGTCTTCATATCGGTATCCCCTATCGGTCGAGGTTGTGTTCGAAAAACGAGAGGCCGGGCGGCGGCGCCCATCGGCCCGCAGCCCAGACGTTGGGGCGCCCGTGCGTGCTCGCGCTATTGTGCCGAGCCCGCAACGGGCTCAAAATGCTTGTCCTTAACGGCCGCCGCCAAGCGATCTGCCAGATTGCGTACGCGCGGATCTAAGCGAGCGGCACCCGGGTTGACAAAAAAGCGCGCCGTGCAGTCCATAATGCGGCCGGTGATGACCAAATCGTTGTCGCGCAGCGTGGCACCCGTGGCGGTAATATCCACGATACGGTCGGTCATGCCGACGATGGGGCCCAGCTCGATGTTACCGTGCAGCGAGACGATATCGGCGTTCACACCGCGCTCGGCATACCAGGCACTCGCGATGCGCGGATATTTGGTAGCCACGCGAAGCGACCCGCGGCGGGCATAGTTGCGCTCGGCCTGACCGGCGCGCCACGCGGGCTCCGCCTCGATAAAGGTGCACAGGCCGTAGCCCAAATCGACCAGCTGCAGCAGGTTGAGGTCGGCCTCGATGAGCGAATCCCAGCCGCAGATGCCGCAATCGGCGCCACCGCAGCCCACAAAGGCGGGCGCATCGCTGGGTCGCACGATAACAAACTCGATATCGCCGACCGTGCCCTCACCGGCACGCGTGTCGCGACCGCGCACAATCAGGTGACGGCCGGGGTCACGCAACTCAGAGACGTCCAGGCCCGCGGCCTCGAGCACGTCGAGCGTGTCTGCCTTAAGCGAGCCCTTGGGCACGGCAATGCGCAGCGGACCCTCGGCGCCACGGCCCGCGGCGTGATCGCCGTCGGAAGCGGTGTCCTCTGCCGAGGTACGCGCGGCCTCCAGGCGCTCGAGCGAAAAGGCGAAGCCCGCAGCCGGCACCTCGATGCCGTCGCCAAATGCACCGGTAAAGATGGAGTCGTAGCGTCCGCCCGAACCGACCGGATCGGGCAAGCCGCCGGCATAGGCCTTAAAGACCAGGCCCGTGTAGTAATCGAAAGAGTTCATAATGGAGAAATCGAACGACAGCACCTGGGCGTCCTCGGGAGCCAAACCCTCGACCAGGGCACGCAGCTCGCGCGTCGGCGGCGCGGCGATACCGGCGGCCTCCAGCAGCGCGTCCACGTGGTCGAGCACCTCGGCACCACCGTGCAGGCGCGGCAGTTCGCTAATGGCGGCCTTGACGGCATCAGACTCGGTGCTGGCAGCCACGCGGGCATCGAGGCCCACAAAGTCGTTGGCATGCACGCAGCGCAGGGCCTCGGCTGCCAGCTCGCGATCCTCGCACGCCGCGAGCAACTCCTTAAAAGGACGCACGCTACCTGCGATAATACGAGCATCGGGAAGCGCCAGCTTACGCACGGCCTCGGCCACCAGCGAAACAATCTCTACATCGCCCGCGGTATCGCCCGCACCGATAAGCTCAAAGCCCAGCTGCGTAAACTGACGCGAGCCACCGGCATTGCGCTGGCACTCGCGAACCACCGGCGCCTCGTAGCGAAGGCGCAGGGGTAGATCGGCCGCGCGCATGCGGGTCGAAACCAAGCGCACGATCGGCAGCGTGTTGTCGGGACGGACCACCAGCAGGCGGCCGTCGTCATCAAAGAGCTTAAACGGCGTGTCCGCAATGCGGCCGCCCTCCTCGAGCGAACCCTTGTCCTCGAGCAGCGGCGTCTCGACCGGAAGGTAATGATGCTCCCTAAAGCAGCCCTTCACCGTATACGCGATCTCCTCGCGTGCCTGAGCCTCCTCGGGCAATATGTCCCGGAATCCCCACGGTGTGGCCGTCATCTGGTGAGCCTCCTCATGCTGTGTTTCATATAGAACGAAAGACCGGCATAGCTCCGCCGGTCTTCTGGGTACTTTAGCATACTAGAGTGCTTGCGGGGAGAACCGTCCCCCCTCGGCTCACAGCGTATTCATTTGGAAACAATGGAGGAGGCACATCCCGCCCGCCAGCCAAAAACTGGGATGCGGTTTCCGGTTGAGACTTCTGGCGGAAACTGCGCCCCGAAATTACAGTCCAGAACGGGATGCGGTTTCCGGTTGAGGTCTTCAGCGGAAAGTGCGTCCCGGAATTTGGGCTTGGAATGGGATGTACTTTCCGGATAGGACCGCATACGGAAAGTACATCCCATTCTGGAGGC